>JAPXSN010000001.1:0-25144 GCA_033813015.1 Clostridia bacterium
GACTGGCAAGAACGCGGAGATCGTGCTCTTCAACGGCATGGACGGCGCTTTCGCGCTCAAGGGCGAGGGTCTGCCCGCGGGCATGAACGTTTCGCTCAACGGCGACGGCACGGTTTCCCTTCGCGGCACCCCGGCGGCGGAGGGTACGTACAGTGCACGCGTTTCCCTCACGCTCGATGAGCGGGATTATTACCGCGACGTCGAGATCAGCGTGGGCAAGGCCGGGTTCAGCCTCGGCTCGCTCGGCGGCTCCGGCAATACGGACGGTTCCGACGGGGGCGGGCTCTCCCCGCTGCTGATCGTCGTGGGCGCGGTCGCCGTCGCGCTCATCGCGATCGGGATCGTGCTGCTCGTGAGGAGCAAAAAGAAGTCCGCCGCGGCCGCCCAACAGGCCGCGTACTACGGCGCGCAGCCGCAGCCTCCGTATTACCCGCCGCAGCAGGGCTATTACGCGCAGCCCCAGCAGCCCTACGCGCAGCCGCAGCAGCCCTATTCCCCGCCGCAGACGCCTTATTCGCAGCCGCAGCAGTATCCGCCGCAGGCGTATCAGCCGCCGCAATACCAGCAGCCGCAGTACCCGCAGTATCCGCCGCAGCCCTACGGCGCGCCGCAACCGCCCGTCCCGGATCAGCCAACCGACCCGGGCAATAACGGCGGAATTCCGCAATAAGGCATATCGGACGACAGAAAACGGGCTTCCGCACTAAAGCGGAAGCCCTTTGATTTTTCCGGAAATATCCCGCCGCAGCGTAGTGATTCGCCATCCGCCATCCGCGATTAGTTAAATCTGTCCTTTACCTTTTCGATGATCGTACGCTTGACCGGCTTGGTGTCGGCGGGCTTGTCGCCGAGCGAGAGCGCGAGCTTTCGCACCAGCTCCCGCTGCTCGTCGCTCAGGCGTTTGGGGATCTGCACGTTCACGCGCACGAGCATGTCGCCCCGGCCGGTTGAGTTGAGCCTTGTGATGCCTTGCTCGCGAAGCCGGAAGGTCGTGCCGGTCTGCGTGCCCTCGGGGATGTTGTATTTCACGCTGCCGCCGAGCGTGGGCACCTGGATCTCCCCGCCCAGCGCCGCGACGGTCATGGGCAGGTTCATGTCGAGGTAGATGTCGTAGCCGTTCCTCGTGAAGAGCTTGTGCGGTTTGACGCTCACGACGATGTACAGATCGCCGTTCGGCCCGCCGCGCCGGCCGCTCTCCCCTTCCCCGCGCATGTTGAGCGTCTGCCCGTTGTCGATGCCCGCGGGTATGGTGAGGTTGATCCTGTGGGATTTGCGCATGCGGCCGCGGCCGCGGCACTCCTGGCAGGGATCGGCGATGATCTTGCCCGTGCCGTTGCACGCGTCGCAGGTGCGCACCGTGGCGAACGCGCCGAACACCGTGTTCTGCTGCACGCGCACCTGGCCCGAACCGTTGCACGCCGTGCACTTGACGGGCTTCGTGCCGGCCTTCGCGCCGCTGCCGCCGCAGGCGTCGCAGTTCTCCTCGCGGGGGATCATGATCTCCTTCTTGCAGCCGAAGGCCGCTTCCTCGAAGGTCAGCGTCAGGTTGTATTTGAGGTCGTTGCCGCGCGCGGGGCCGTTGCGGTTTTGCTGCGCGCCCGCGCCGAAGCCGCCGAAGCCGCCGAACATGGTGTCGAATATGTCTGAAAAGTCGCCGAAGCCTCCGCCGGTGAACGGGTTCCCGCCGCCCGCCGTCGGGTCGAAGGCGGCGTGGCCGAACTGGTCGTATTTGGCGCGCTTCTCCTTATCGGAAAGCACCTCGTACGCCTCGTTTATCTCCTTGAATTTCGCCTCGGCCTCGGTTTTGTCGCCCGTCTGCACGTCGGGATGGTACTTCTTGGCGAGCTTGCGGAACGCGTTCTTGATCTCATCGTCCGCCGCGTTCCGGTTCACGCCGAGCAACTCGTAATAATCCGCTTTAGCCACTCCCCAACTCTCCTTTACTCTCAGGAGGGCGTCCCGCGGTTTAACCCGCGCGCGACGCCCCCGCCAAGCGTTCCGTATTCAATAATACGCTTTATTTCTTGTTGTCGTCCACAACCTCGTAGTCCGCGTCGACCACGTTGTCGTCGCTCTGCGCGCCCGCGCCGCCGGCCCCGGCATCCTGCTGGCCGCCGCCCGCATGCTGGCCCTGCTGCGCCTGCTGGGTCTGCTGGTAGACCTTGCCGAACACCTCGTAGGAAACCTCGGTCAGCTTCTCCGAAGCGGCCTTGATTTCGGACGCGCTCGTGCCCTCGAGCGCCTTTTTCACGTTGGCGATCTCGGATTCGATCTTCGCCTTGTCGTCGGCGCCGATCTTCTCGCCGAGCTCCTTGAGGCTCTTCTCGGTGGAGTAAACGAGGCTGTCCGCGTGGTTGCGGGTCTCGACCTCCTCGCGGCGCTCCTTGTCCTGGCCCGCGTACTGCTCGGCTTCGCGCACGGCCTTCTTGATGTCCTCCTCGCTCAGGTTCGTGGAAGCGGTGATCGTCACCTTCTGCTCGTTGCCCGTGCCGAGGTCCTTGGCCGAAACGTGCACGATGCCGTTGGCGTCGATGTCGAAGCTGACCTCGATCTGCGGCACGCCGCGCGGCGCGGGCGCGATGCCCGCGAGCTGGAAGCGGCCGAGGGTCTTGTTGAACTGCGCCATCTCGCGCTCGCCCTGGAGCACGTGCACCTCGACGCTGGTCTGGCCGTCCGCGGCGGTCGAGAAGATTTGGCTCTTCTTGGTCGGGATGGTCGTGTTGCGCTCGAGGAGCCGCGTAAACACACCGCCTACGGTCTCTATGCCAAGCGACAGCGGCGTAACGTCGAGCAGGAGGATGTCTTTCACCTCGCCGCCGAGCACGCCCGCCTGTATGGCCGCGCCGATGGCGACGCACTCGTCGGGGTTGATGCCCTTGAATGGCTCCTTGCCTGTTACGTTCTTGACGAGGTCCTGCACGTACGGAATGCGCGTGGAGCCGCCCACGAGGATGACCTTGTCGATCTGCGCGTTGGAGAGCCCCGCGTCCTTCATGGCGATGTTTATGCAGTCGCGCGTCTTCTCGATGAGGTCGTGGATGAGCTCCTCGAACTTCGCGCGCGTGACGGTGACGTCAAGGTGCTTGGGGCCGGAGCTGTCCGCCGTGATAAAGGGCAGGTTAATGTTGGTCTGCACCATGCTCGAAAGCTCGATCTTGGCCTTCTCCGCGGCTTCCTTGAGCCTCTGGAGCGCCATGCGGTCGTTTGAGAGGTCGATGCCCGACTCGCCCCTGAACTGCTTTACGATGTGATCCATGAGCCGCTGGTCGAAGTCGTCGCCGCCGAGGCGGTTGTTGCCGTTGGTGGCGAGCACCTCAAACACGCCGTCGCCGATTTCGAGTATGGAAACGTCGAACGTGCCGCCGCCCAGGTCGTACACAAGTATCTTCTGGTTGAGCTCCTTATCCATGCCGTAGGCAAGCGCCGCCGCCGTGGGCTCGTTGATGATGCGCAACACGTCGAGACCCGCGATGCGGCCCGCGTCCTTGGTGGCCTGCCGCTGCGCGTCGCTGAAGTAAGCGGGCACCGTGATGACGGCTTGCAGGACCTTCTCTCCCAAATACCCCTCGGCATCCTGCTTGAGTTTGCCGAGTATCATCGCGGAGATTTCCTGCGGCGTATAGTCCTTGCCGTCGATGTTTTTCTTGTAGGAAGAGCCCATCTCGCGCTTGATGGAGCTGATGGTACGATCCGGGTTCGTGATGGCTTGGCGCTTGGCGGCGCTGCCCACGATCCGCTCGGTACCCTTGAAGCCCACGACCGAAGGCGTGGTGCGCGCACCCTCCGCGTTGGGTATGACGACCGGCTCGCCGCCCTCGAGCACCGCAACGCAGGAATTCGTCGTTCCCAGGTCTATACCGATAATTTTAGGCATGATCTATTTCCTCCTCATTGATTCCTGATTTATTATTTCGCAACCTTCACCATGGTATGGCGGATGATGCGATTTTTCACTTTATAACCCTTCTGGAGCACCTCGACGATCTCGCCGCTCTCTTTCCCCTCGGCTTCCCCCTGCAGCACCGCGTTGTGCAGCTCGGGGTCGAAACGCCCGGCCGCATCGATCTCCTCGAGACCGTTCTTGCCGAGGATGTCGACGAGCTTCGCCCTTACGAGCTTCACGCCGCTGACCCACTCGACGTCCTGATTCGCCGGCGCGGCCGCGAGGGCACGCTCAAGGTCGTCCACGACCGGCAGCAGCGCCTTGATGATGCAGCGCGCGCCTTCGTCCATGCTCTCGCAGGAGATGTTGGCGTTGCGCTTGCGGTAGTTGTCGAAGTCGGCCTGCAAGCGCTGGAGCAGCGACACGTTCTCCGTTTTTTCCCGTTCGAGCGCATCGATGCGTTCCTTAACCTTGAGGAATTCCTCGCGCGTGAACGTCACGCTTTCGGGGATTTCCTGTTCCGCATTGGTTTCCCTGCCCTCGGCGGGGACGTTTTCCTGTTCCACGGGCACCGCTGCCCTCTCCTTTTCACCCTTCTTGCTCAATGTTCCCCGTGCTCCTCTTCAAACATATTCGTGAGCAGTTCGCTCAAACTCAAGCCGATCTGACTCATCACGGCGACGACGCGGCTGTAGTTCATCCTCGTAGGGCCTATGACCCCGAAGGAACCGATGGGCTCATCCCCGACCCTGTATTTTGCCGTCACGACGCTGCACTCCTTCATCCCGGCATCCTCGTTCTCGCCGCCGATGGTGATGGTGAACTCTACATCCCCGCGTTCCATGAGCATGCGGTATAAGAGATCCTTGCGCTCGATGGCTGAAAGCAGGTTCCGCGCACGCCCCACATCGCTGTACTCGGGGAAGTTTAATATGTTGCGCGTGCCCGAAAGTTCCACCCTGCGTGCCCCCTCGTCTATGCTGCCCTGAAGCGATACGAGCACCGCGTCGAGGAAGCCCTTTTCCTCGGCGAGTTCCCCAGCCAGCTCCCCGAGGTGCATACTGGCGACCTCGTCGAGCCTGTGCCCGGAAAGCCGGGCGTTCAACAGGCGCGAAAGCTTCTCGAGCTGGTACTCGTCAAAGCTTCTGGGCACGCGGATAAGGAAATCCCTTGCGAGCCCCGCGTCCGTGACGATGACGAGCAGCGCCCGGTTTTCGCTCAGCGGCACGAGGTGGATGTACTTGAGCCGCGCAGCGTGCAGCCTTGGGGAAAGCACCATGGACGTGTATTTGGTCACGCTCGAAAGCACTCTCGCCGTCTGTTTGACGATTTCATCCACATCGCCGAAGCGCTGCGAGTAATGTGCGCGTATGGAAGCAAGCTCCTCTCCGGAAAGCATCGCGCGGCGCATGATGGTGTTCACATACATCCGGTACGCCTTGTCGGAAGGCACACGCCCCGCAGAGGTGTGCGGCTGCTCGAGGAAACCCATTTCCTCTAGGTCGCTCATCTCGTTGCGGATGGTCGCCGAGGAAAGGCCGATGTCCGCGTTTTTCGAGATCGTGCGCGAACCTACGGGTGCGGCGGTAAGTATATAGTCGTCTATGATCGCCTGCAGTATGCGCAGCTTTCTCGCGTCAAGCTCCATGTCCGCCGCCTCCCCTGCGGCCACGCGGCCTTTTCCCAATGTTAGCACTCGCATGAAACGAGTGCTAAACCATGGCTAAAATATACCGCCCTGCGCACTTTTTGTCAAGGCAAAGGACGGTGAGCAATGTGACAAAACGGTGATATTCCGATGATTCTTCCCTTTACATCAATTCGAGCAGCGCGCGGTTCTGAAAGTCCCGTCCTTCCTCCGTTAGGCGAAAGAAGCCGCCTTTCTCGACGAGCCAGCCCTTTTCGGAAAGCCGCTCGATCGCCCCTGAAAAAACCTCGCCCATACGCCGTCCGAAACGCGCTCGAAACGCCGCACCGGATACGCCCTCGGTCTTTCGAAGGCCAAGCATGACGGTTTCAAACATCTCCTCGGCCAAGGGGATCGTCTGCGGCTCGCCTGCGAGCGGCCTAACCCCGCTCCCGCACGCATGGATATAATCCGAAAGCTTCGGCGCGTTCGACCAGCGCATCCACTTTCCTTCGATGCGCATGGCGCTGTGAGAATTGAGGCCAAGGCCGAGGTATTCCCCGTTGTTCCAATAGTTGAGGTTGTGGCGCGATTCAAGCCCGGGTCCGGCGAAGTTTGAAATTTCGTAGCGGCGGTAGCCTCGCTCTTCGAGCAGCGCGATTCCCTGCTTGTGCATCTCGTAGGCCGCGTCCTCGTCGGGCAGACTTTCCACGCCGCCTGTCACGTCGGTGTAAAGCGGCGTGTTCTGCTCCAATATCAGCGAATATGCGCTGATGTGCTCGGGCTCGAGCGCCGCGAGCTTTTCTATGGCGTCCAAATGGTCCTCAACGGTCTGCTCGGGCAGGCCGTACATGATATCCGCGCTGATGTTGTTGAAGCCCGCCTCCCGCGCAAGACGAAAGCTTTCGAGAAATTGCGCATATGTGTGGATGCGGCCAAGCTTCCTTAAAAGACGGTCGTCCGCACTCTGCAGGCCGAGTGAAAGGCGATTTATGCCCGCTTCCCTGTATTCCGAAAGCTTGTCCGCCGCAAGCGTGCCCGGATTCGCCTCGATGGTGATTTCCGCATCCGGCGTCACGCGGAATTTGCGTGTGAGCGCCTCCATAAGCCGCGAAACCGCGCCCTTATACAGCGTGGAGGGCGTGCCTCCGCCGAGGAACACCGTGTCGTAGACGCGCGCAGGCAGCTTTTCGCGGCAGAGCGCCATCTCCCTTTCGAGCGCGCCGAGATACGGCTCCATCTCCGCTTGATCCGCAAAGGAGACGAAGTCGCAGTAACGGCATTTGGCCATGCAGAATGGGATGTGGATGTAGATGCCCGGCATATCAGTTGATGCGCAACACGCTCATGAAGGCTTCGCTGGGCAGCGTCACGGTACCTACCTGACGCATGCGCTTTTTGCCTTCCTTCTGCTTTTCGAGCAGCTTCTTCTTGCGCGTGATGTCGCCGCCGTAGCACTTGGCCAGCACGTCTTTTCTTACGGCGCGCACGGTCTCGCGCGCGATGATCTTGCCGCCTATGGACGCCTGTATGGGGATTTCGAACTGCTGGCGCGGGATGACCTCCTGCAGCTTTTCCGCGACAGCGCGGCCCTTAATATACGCCTTGTCGCGGTGGACGATGGTCGAAAGCGCATCACAAAGGTCGCCGTTGAGCAAAAAATCGAGCTTCACGAGGTCGGAACGGACATATTCCTTCAATTCGTAATCGAACGAGGCGTAACCGCGGCTCTTCGATTTGAGTTGGTCGAAAAAGTCGTAGATAATCTCGTTGAGCGGCAACTCGTAGCGCAGGCTCACGCGGCCTTCTTCGATATACTTCATGTCGATGAACACGCCGCGCCTGCTCTGACAGAGCTCCATGATGGCGCCGACGTATTCGCTTGGCGTCATGACGTTGGCGTTGACCATAGGCTCCTCCATATAATCGATCTCCGCGGCGCTCGGCAGATTGGAGGGGTTGTCTATGGAAAGCGCATCTCCGTTTGTTTTGACGACCTTGTAGATGACGCTCGGCGCGGTCGTGACGAGGTCGAGGTCGAACTCGCGCTCTAGCCGCTCCTGAACGATTTCCATGTGCAGGAGTCCAAGGAAGCCGCAGCGGAAGCCGAAACCCAGCGCTTGTGAGGTTTCCATTTCGTAGGAAAGCGAAGCGTCGTTGAGCTCGAGTTTCTCCAAAGCCTCCTTGAGATTTTCATAATCCGCGCCGTCCGCAGGATAGATGCCGCAAAAGACCATGGGGTTGATGTGCTTGTAGCCCGGCAGGGGCTCCTTAGCCGGGTTCGCGACCAGCGTGAGCGTGTCGCCGACCTTGGTTTCGCTGATAGTCTTGATAGAGGCCGCGATGTAGCCGACCTCGCCCGCCTCCAGCGAGTCCGTCACGCGAAGCTGCGGCGTGAACACGCCAACCTCGGTCACATCGAACTCCGCGCCCGTCGCCATCGAGCGGATGCGCGTGCCCGCGCGGACGGCTCCTTCCTTGATGCGCACATAGCACAGCACGCCCTTGTAGTTGTCGTAAATGCTGTCGAAGACCAAAGCCCGTAGCGGCGCTTCCCTGTCGCCCTTGGGGGAAGGCACGAGCTCGACCACCTTGGCGAGCACGTCGGCCACGTTGGTGCCGAGCTTGGCCGAAATGCGCGGCGCGTCTTCGGCCGGAAGGCCGATTACATCCTCAATCTCATGTATCGTGCGCTCGGGGTCGGCGCTGGGCAAATCTATTTTGTTGACGACAGGCACGATCTCGAGCGCGTTTTCGAGCGCGAGGTAAACGTTGGCAAGCGTCTGCGCCTCAATGCCCTGCGTCGCATCGACGACGAGCACCGCTCCCTCGCAGGCGGCAAGGCTTCGCGAAACCTCATAGGTGAAATCGACATGGCCCGGCGTGTCGATGAGGTTGAACATATATCTCCTGCCGTCCGCATGCGTGTAGAACATGCGAACAGGCGAGGATTTGATGGTGATGCCCCTTTCGCGCTCGATGTCCATGGTGTCGAGCAACTGCGCCTCCATGTCGCGCAGGGCGACAGTGTCGGTCAGCTCCAGCATTCTGTCGGCAAGCGTGGACTTACCGTGGTCGATGTGTGCGATGATGCAGAAATTGCGTATTAGCTCTCGGTCGTATGCCATGCATGCCTCCGGGTTTTTATCTCGTAAAATCATACTTGATGTGGGGGAAATTTGCAAGTGTGGCGGATTTATGATAGATTCAGCATATCAATAAACATCATACTTCAGCTTTTCGGAGGCAAGCATGTTCTCGCAGGATTTCAATCAACTCGCGCTCAACCTCAAACGAAGGCAATTCACCGTCCACGCCGCGGCAAATGCGGCCGAGGCAAGGGAGATCGGCCTTTCCCTCATCGGCTCCGGCTCCGTGGGCTTCGGCGGCTCCGTCACGGTGGCCGAGCTGGGCTTATACGAGGCGCTCAAGGCGCGGGGCAACGAGCTTTTCTCGCACACCTATGAGCCGCCTGAGAAACAGGATGAGGTGCGCCGCAAATCCAACGGCGCTCAGTGGTATGTCGCCTCGTCCAATGCCATCACCAAGGACGGCGTGCTCGTCAACATAGACGGCGCGGGCAACCGCGTCGCGTCCATGATTATGGGGCCGGAGAATGTGCTGCTCTTCATCGGCAAGAATAAGCTCGTCGAAGACGTCGCCGCGGGCATCGAGCGCATCAGGCGCGACGCCTGCCCGCTCAACGCGCGGCGGCTCGATTTCACGACACTCCCCTGCGGCAGAACCGGAATTTGCGCGGACTGCTCGAGCGACGAACGCATGTGCCGCGTGACGGCCATCATCGAGATGCGGCCGCGCCTCATCAAAAGCTTCCATCTCGTGCTTATCGACGAGGAGATCGGCTGGTGACATATTGCGCATATATTCTGCGCTGCGCGGACGGCACGCTCTATTCCGGCTATACGGCCGATCTTGTGGCGCGCGTCGCCATGCACAACGCAGGGCGTGGCGCGAAGTACACGCGCGCGCGGCTGCCCGTTGCGCTCGCGTACAGCGAGGCTTTCGAAACAAAATCCGGGGCCATGCGGCGCGAAAGCGCCTTCAAGCGCATGACGCGCGCGGAGAAGCTCGCGCTGATCGCTGAAAAAACGGAATCCGGAGCATAATAAGATCAGCCTTAACTCGTCAACAAAAAGCAAAAGGCGGCCATGAGGCCACCTGTTGCGTTCCCCTGTGTGGTGCCGTGCTCCCTTAGCAGCCGCAGCCGCAAGGATTGGGTCCGCAACCGCTTCCGCAGCTCGAGGAGTCGCCGTTGAAGCAGGTGCTCAGGCCGTTGATGAGCAGGAGAGGCACGATGATCGAGCACAGATCCATCCCGCAGTTGTTGTTGCAGTTGTTGCCGCATCCATTGCCGCAGCCGAAGCCGTTGCCGAAAATCAGGAAAAGGATGATCCACCACCAGTTGTTACCGTTGCAAGAAGAGAACATTCGCTTTCCTCCTTTTTATGCCCAGGGCATTGCTACGATATATTACTCAGGCGGTCATTTATTTGTGACTTGTCCGCCGTTGTGATAGGTGTTATTATATTGCTTGTTCTATTAAATGGGGAGGAAGTTTTCATGACGCAGCACTCGATGGATAAGCTGGTCGCGCTGTGCAAAAACCGCGGCTTTATTTTTCCGGGCAGCGAAATCTACGGCGGACTCGCCAACACATGGGATTATGGCCCTTTGGGTGTGGAATTCAAGAACAACGTCAAAAAGGCTTGGTGGCGCAAATTCGTGCAGGAAAACCCCTACAATGTAGGCATGGATTCCGCTATTTTGATGAACCCGGATATCTGGGTCGCCTCCGGCCATGTGGTCAATTTCAACGATCCGCTCATGGATTGCAAGGCCTGCAAGGCGCGTTTTCGCGCGGATAAGCTCATCGAGGATTACGCGCGGGAGAACAGCCTCGACGCGCATCCCGACACCTGGAGTCACGAGCAGATGCAGGCTTATATCGCAGAAAAGGGCATAGGCTGCCCCGAGTGCGGAAAGACCGAGTTCACCTCCATCCGCAAGTTCAACATGATGTTCAAAACATTCCAGGGCGTCACGGAGGACACGGCCAACGAAATTTATCTGCGCCCGGAAACCGCGCAGGGCATTTTCGTCAACTTCAAAAACGTGCAGCGCACCACGCGGCGCAAGATTCCCTTCGGCATCGCGCAAATAGGCAAATCCTTTCGCAACGAGATCACGCCCGGCAACTTCATCTTTCGCACGCGCGAGTTTGAGCAGATGGAAATGGAATTTTTCTGTCAGCCCGGCACAGAGCTCGAATGGTACGCCTATTGGAAGGATTATTGCAAAAACTTCCTGCTTTCGCTGGGTATGAAAGAGGAGAGCATCCGCCTTCGCGAGCATGAAAAGGCCGAGCTTTCGCATTACTCCAACGCCACGACGGACATCGAGTTTCTCTTCCCCTTCGGCTGGGGCGAGTTGTGGGGCATCGCCTCGCGCACGGATTTCGATCTCAAGGCACATATGACGCACTCCGGCCAGAGCCTGGAGTATCAGGATCCGTTCACCAACGAGAAATACATTCCCTACGTCGTGGAGCCCGCGCTCGGCGCGGATCGCGTAGCGCTCGCCTTCCTGTGCGAGGCGTACGACGAGGAGCTTTTGAAGGATGGCGAAACCCGCAACATCCTCCACCTCCACCCCGCGCTCGCGCCCTACAAGGCCGCTGTGCTGCCGCTGCAGAAGAACAAGCTCGGCGATAAGGCGCAGGAAGTCTATCAAATGCTCGCCAAACGTTTCATGGTCGATTACGACGATTCAGGAGCCATCGGCAAGCGCTACCGCAGGCAGGATGAGATAGGCACGCCCATGTGCGTCACCATTGACTTCGACACGCTTGAAAACGACACCGTCACCATGCGCGATCGCGATTCCATGGAGCAGATCAGGCTGCCGATAAACGAACTCGCGGCGCATATCGAGAAGCAAATAGATTTTTAAGCAATTGACAACCAGATAAACAAGAAACGGCTTTCGCTTGAACTGCGAAGGCCGTTTTCATTCGTCGTAGGAGCCGATATCCGCCGCCCGCTCCTGCCCGCAGGCGCGTTCCCCATTGTTAATTTGCAATTGCCTCTATCCAATACCTCTGCGTCCAAGTACCATCCTCTTCGTCCCACACGCGGTTTTCAAGCACGCCGCCATTGTTTTTGATGACGCCTGCAGAAGCGGGGTTGTTCTCGTCACAGGTGACAAGCACGCGATCAATGCCCTTCGATTTGAGTATTTCCAAACCCTGGCGGAGCATCTCCGAAGCGTAGCCCTTCCTGCGCTCCTGCGGGCACACGCTGTAGCCGACATGGCCGCCGGCGCACAGCAGGTAATCGCTGAGCGAATAGCGAAGGTTGATGAGACCGACGATGCAGCCGTCGCTCTCCCGCACGGCGAAGAACGTCTCCCCCGGCACCCAACCGTGGCGCACGGTATCCCAACTCCTGTTCCGCTCGTTGAATGTCATCCAGTCGCAATAGCGCTCGAACTCCTCAATCGCGCCGCCGCCGTGTATGTGCATTTCCCCCGCGCAGAAGCAATCCGCAATATAATCCGCCGCGTCGGCCTCGTGTCCCGGGACCGGGGGCGCAAGAAGTATTCTGCCTGTCACTGTCTGATACTCCCTTTGTATTTTTCCTCGAGCACGCGCGCGATGTTGATTGCGAGGCGCTCGATCTGCTCCTCGCGTCTGCCCTCGAGCATGATGCGGATCAGCGGCTCCGTGCCGGACGCGCGGACCAGCACACGCCCCGCGTCCGCAAGCTCCGCCTCGGCTGCCTTGACGCGCGCTTTGAGCTCCGCGTCGCGCAGTGCGCATTCCTTATCCTTGGGCTCTACGAGCACATTGACAAGCACCTGCGGGTAAATGGGCACGTCGGAGGCGAGGCGTGACATGCGCTCGTTTTTCTCGCACAGGATGTTCATCACCTGAATGGCCGTGAGGATGCCGTCACCCGTCGTGTTGAGGTCGAGGAAGATGATGTGGCCGGACTGCTCGCCGCCCAGAATGCAGCCCTTCTCGCGCATGCGCTCCATGACGTAGCGGTCGCCCACCGCGGTTTCCTCGACGCTGACTCCGAGCTCTGCCATGCGCTTCTTAAGGCCGATGTTCGACATGACGGTGAGCACGAGCGCGTTTTGTGCGAGCCTGCCGCACTCCTTGAGATGGCGCGCACACGCGCCCATTATGCGGTCGCCGTCCACGATGTTGCCCAGTTCGTCCGCGGCAATCACGCGGTCCGCATCCCCGTCGAAGGCAAAGCCTACGTCCCCCCCGAGCTCCCTCACAAGCTCTTGAAGCCTTTCGGGGTGCGTCGAGCCGCACAGATCGTTGATGTTGAAACCGTCCGGCTCGTCCCCGTGCGCGCTGACCCTCGCGCCGAGCGCCTCGAACACCTTGCGCGCGATGCGCGAGGCCGCGCCGTTGGCGCAGTCGAGCACGACGTGCTTGCCCTCAAAACGCCGTGTTGCGGCCGAAACCAGGAATTCCTCGTATTCCTCCGCGGCGCGCTTTGCCTCAACACAGTGGCCGATGGCTTCGCCCAGCGGGCGCGGAAACGCTCGGTTTTCCTTCACGATGGCTTCTATTTCATCCTCGAGCGCGTCGGAGAGCTTGTAGCCCTCGCCGTTGAACCATTTGATGCCGTTGTACTCATACGTGTTGTGCGACGCGGAGATCATCACGGCCGCGTCCGCCTCGTAAAGCCGCGCAAGGTACGCGAGCGCAGGCGTGGGAAGTACGCCGCAATCGATCACGTCGCCGCCGACGGAGCAGATGCCCGCCGCGAGCGCGCGTGAGAGCATATCCCCGCTCCTCCTTGTATCCTGTCCCACAAGTATGCGCGGGTTGTGCACCGCGCTTGTGAGCACATAAGCGCCTGCCGCGCCTATTTTCATCGCGAGCTCGACCGTAAGATCCGCGTTAGCGATGCCGCGCACGCCGTCGGTGCCGAACATTCTTGCCATAGAGTTCCTCCAATACCGTGTTTGTATATTTTACTCGAATTAGGCCGATATATCAACCGAGCGGGAATATCGTTGCGTAAACGCTTTATGACAAATGCCGGCGCAGAAAAAATCGGCCTCCGCGAAGGAGGCCGATTCTGTTTGTTCCTTTGCCTTTTAACCTACCTCGCCCTTTGCGAGCTGCTTATGCTGGGGCGGGTTGAGCATCAGCACAGGCGGCGTTAGCTTATCGATCACGTCCTTCGTGATGACGCAGCGCTTCACGTCGGTACGCGAGGGGATGTCGTACATGATCTGCAGCATCACGTCCTCGAGTATCGCGCGAAGGCCGCGCGCGCCGGTCTTGCGTTCGATCGCCTTTTTGGCGACCTGCACAAGCGCGCCCTGCTCGAACTCCAACTCCACACCATCAAGCTCGAACAGGCGCTTATATTGCTTGGCGAGCGCGTTCTTGGGCTTGGTGAGGATGTCGATGAGCGCCTCTTCCGTGAGCTGCTCGAGCGTCACGATGATGGGCACGCGCCCCACGAACTCAGGGATCAGCCCGAACTTGAGCAAATCCTCGGGCAGTATGTTTTTGAGTATCGCGCCGATGTCCTTCTGCACGTTGCTCTCCACGCTCGCGCCAAAGCCCATCAGCTTTTTTCCCGTACGGCGAGAGATGATGTCCTCTATGCCCGCGAACGAGCCGCCGCAGATGAACAGGATGTTGGTCGTGTTGATCTGGATAAACTCCGCGTGCGGGTGCTTGCGGCCGCCCTGAGGCGGAACGCTCGCCACCGTGCCCTCGAGTATTTTGAGCAGCGCCTGCTGTACGCCCTCGCCGGACACATCGCGCGTGATGGAGGGGTTTTCACTCTTCCTTGCGATCTTGTCGATCTCGTCAATGTAAACGATGCCCTTCTCGGCGCGCTCCACATCGTAGTCCGCGGCCTGAATGAGCTTCAAAAGGATGTTCTCCACATCCTCGCCGACATAGCCCGCCTCGGTGAGCGAGGTCGCGTCGGCAACAGCGAAGGGCACATCGAGTATCTTTGCCAAGGTCTCGGCCAAAAGCGTCTTGCCGCAGCCGGTGGGCCCGAGCATCACGATGTTGCTCTTTTGCAGCTCCACGTCATCCTTTGAGGAGGACGCATCGATGCGCTTGTAGTGGTTGTATACCGCGACCGCGAGGGCGCGCTTGGCTGCGTCCTGCCCGATCACATACTGGTCGAGCACGGCCACGATGTCGTGGGGCTTAGGGATATCCTTGAGATCCTTATGCTCCGTTTCGACGTCGTCCTCGATGATTTCGCGGCAAAGCTCTATGCACTCCGTGCAGATGTATACGCCCGGTCCCGCGATGATGCGGTGTACCTCATCCTGCGATTTGCCGCAGAACGAGCATCTTACTGTTCCCTTATCGTCGGTTTTTGCCATTTCTTACCTCCTGGGAGGAAATATCTCGTCTATGATACCGTATGCCAGCGCTTCCTCGGCTGTCATATAATTATCACGCTCCGTGTCGGCGGCGACCCGCTCGATCGGCTGACCGGTACGTTCGGCGAGAATGCGATTCATCCTCTGCTTTGTTTTGATTATTTGCTCCGCCTGTATGGCGATATCCGTCGCTTGGCCGCGCGCGCCGCCGGTGGGCTGGTGGATCATGACCTCGGCATTGGGCAGCACCTTTCGCTTGCCCTTGGCGCCCGCCGCAAGCAGGAACGCGCCCATGCTCGCCGCGATGCCCACG
This sequence comes from Clostridia bacterium, assembly GCA_033813015.1. Lineage (GTDB taxonomy): Bacteria > Bacillota > Clostridia > Christensenellales > CAG-138 > Phil1. The sequence continues at coordinate 15,229 of JAPXSN010000001.1, forward strand.
CAGATGGTGGCCACGTCGCAACGGATATACTGCATCGTGTCATAGACCGCCATGCCGGCCGTCACGGAGCCGCCGGGGCTGTTGATGTACAGGCTGATGTCCTTATCCGGGTCGTCCGCCTCGAGGAAGAGCATCTGCGCGACGATGAGGTTCGCCGTATCGTCGTCTATTTCCCCGCCGAGGAAGATGATCCTGTCCTTCAACAGGCGAGAGTATATATCATAAGAACGCTCGCCCTTATTGGTTTGTTCCACAACGATGGGTACGAGATTGCTCATTTTTCCGCCTCCATGTTTCTACTATGCGTGGGCTTTCACTCGGCTGCCTGCGCCTCGGCCGCTTTCTCGGCCTCAACGGCGGAATCCACGAGAAGCCGAATGGTCTTTTCGATCACGGCCTGCTCCTCGAAGTAGGAGCGATCCTGCTCCCCGATGGTTTTTTTGAACTCCTCGGCTCGCTCGCCGAATTGCTTGACGTATTCGTCGATGCGCTCGTCAACCTCGGCGGGCTCGGCCTTGACATCCTCGGCCTTGGTGATAGCCTCGAGCACGAGCTGGCTCTTGACGCGCTCCGTCGCCTCCGCCTTCATATCGGCGCGCATAGCTTTGATCTCGAGGCCCGAATATTTTGCATAATCCTCGAGCGAAATGCCCTGCATGCTGAGCCTGTATTCGAAATCTTTGAGCATCCGATCGATCTGGCGCTCGACCATAGCGTCCGGTATCTCGACCTCGGCGTTGGCGACCGCAGCGCGGAGCACGTCGTTCTCTTTGGCGATCTTTGCGCGCTTCTCTTCTTTTTCAAGCAGCTCCGCGCGCTTCTTTTCGCGCAGCTCCGCGATGGTCGAGCAATCAGAAATGTCCTGGGCGAAATCGTCGTCCGCCTCGGGCAGCTCCTTGACGCGCACGGCGTGCACCTTTACGTGGAACACGGCGTCCTTGCCCTTGAGCTCCTCGCTGTGGTATTCGTCAGGGAATTTCACGTTGAGCTCGCGCTCCTCGCCGGCTGCCATGCCGAGCATCTGCTCCTCGAAGCCGGGGATGAACGAGCCGGAGCCGAGCGTGAGCGTCTGCCCCTCGGCGGTGCCGCCCTCGAACAGCTCTCCCTCGACCGAACCGGAATAGTCGAGCTCGACCTCGTCGCCGTTTTGGGCGGGGCGCTCGACGTCGATCATGCGGGCGATTTTCTCGCGCTCGCGGTCAATTTCCTTTTCCACCGTTTCATCCGTAACATTGTACGCGCGCTTTTCTACTTCTATACCCTTGTACTGTCCCAGCTTCACCTCGGGCAGAACGGCCACGACCGCGGCAAAAACCACGGTTTTGTCCTTCTCGGCCTCGACGATGGAAACATCCGGCTGCTCGACCGGCTGCACGTTGTGCTCATCGACAGCCGCCTTGTAAACCGCGGGGTAGACTATATCGAAGGCGTCCTCAAAGAAGACTTCCCATCCGTATGCGTTCTCAATGACCTTGCGCGGCGCGTGCCCCTTGCGAAAACCGGGAACGGCGATGTTTTTCCTCGTCCTGTAATATGCCTTTTCGACCGCGGCCTCGAATTCCTCCGCGCTCACCTCGCAGGTCAGCTTCACCCTGCTTCCCGCGAGCCTCTCGATACCTGCCATAAGTTCCTCCGTCACAAAAATCCGGCGGCGTCCGAGCATGCGGACAGACAGCCGTCAGCATAGCTTATCACAATCAAACGGCGTTTGCAATTATTATGAATTGTCGTAACTTATTTTTTACTGTCCGTTTTCTTTTCCTTCGAATCCTTCGCGAGCTGTTCACGCTCGAGCTTTCGCCTCTCCTGCCAGCCGAACACGATTTCCTGCGCGAGCAGCTTTCCCGTGAGCGCCGCTATGGCCGCGCGCCCCGCATCCCCCGCCTCGCCCGGGCCGAAGCCAGCGGCTTCCGCGCTGCGCGCCTTGTTTGCAGCAAATGCCTTGCCCACCGCCTCGTCGAGTTCGTCGCAGAACATGTCGTACGCCGCGTCGAGGGATGCGTTTTCCGTAAGAAGGCCAATCAGACCGATGCTCTCGCTGATGGAGAACACCCGCTTCAGCAGGCACACCATCACGAGCGTCGCCATCTGCTCGCGGCGGTAACGCTTGCCGTCCGGCGGGACGATGACCTTCTGCTTGACGTAGTTGTTGATCATGGTCGCGGTCACAACGTGACCGTCCTCCTCCGCGAACGGCGCGAGGGATTCCTCGAGCACGAACACGACCTGGTCCATATACAGCGGGATGCCCGGCAGATCATTCCACCTCGGGCAACGGAACTCCGCGGCCTTTTCCTGCGTGAAGCGCATATCTTTCCTCCCCGTTCGGCATGGCGGCATTATACCATAAGTTAATTAAAACCGTCAAATACCGTTGACATTAAGCATTAACAAATGTATAATCTATTTAATCTGGTATCCGACACTAGATTATGAAGTTTCAATGAACATTTTATGGAAGAAATGTGTACGGGAGGGATTTGATATGCTTCAGACCATCCGCGCGAAAATCTACGGCGATTCCATCATGAAGGGCACCGTGATCGACTGCGCCTACCGCTACCACGCGCTGTTCGACCGATATTTTCGCAAGTTTGCGGAGCGCTTCAACATTGAGGTGGACAACCGCGCCCGCTTCGGCATTACCATCGACAAGGGCTACAAGCTGCTTTTGCAGGACATCGAGGCCGGCATGGACGCGGACTTCGCCCTCATCGAGTTCGGCGGCAACGACAGCAACTTCCGCTGGGATGAAATCAGCCGCAATCCCGAGGCGCAGCACGAACCGCTCACGCGCATCGAGCATTTCAAGGAGGTCGTGCACGCCATGATCCGCGATCTTCGCGCAGCCGAGGTGAAGCCCGTGCTCATGACGCTGCCGCCCATCGATTCCGAGCGATACCTGAGCTTTCTCACGCGCAACGGCAACGACCGCGGCCGCATCCTCCAGTGGCTGGGCAAGCCGGAGGTCATTCATGACTTCCACGAGCGCTATTCGGACGCCATGGAAGAGATCGCGCGGGAGACCTCCGCCCCGCTCGTGGACGCGCGCAGCCGCTTCCTCGGGCGCAGGGATTACGCAAGGCTCATGTGCCTGGACGGCATACATCCTACCGAGGAGGGTTACGAGCTCATCGCCGAGGCGTTCGGCGAGACCGTGCCCAAACTGCTCGCGGATTACATGTGAGGCGGTTGGATTATATTATTAAGGGGGGAGGCGACGCCTCCCCCCTTGAGTATTGCTTCGCTTATGTTATGGTAAGCTGCCCGAATCGCTGTTTCCCGGCGTGGGGCTTGCGCTCTCCGTAGGCACAGGCGTCATGGGCGTCGGCGTGTCCGTGGGCTTGGGCGTTGCCGTCGGCGCCGCGGTGGGCTTCAGCGTAGGCGTTGGCGTGGCGGTAGGCTTGAGCGTCGGCGTGGGCGTCGCCGTGGGCTTCACGGTGGGCGTCGGCGTCGCGGTCGGCTTGGCGGTCTGCGTCGGCGTCGGGCTTGGCGCGGCGGTCGGGCTGCCCGTCGGCGGAACCGTGGGGTTTAATGTCGCGAGAGGCGTCGCTGTGTTTCCGACGGTCGCGCCCGGCGTCGCGGAAGGAAGCGTGCCCACGACGTCCTCGCCGTAATACTTGAACACCTGTTCGAGCGGCGCGAGGTCTATCCAGTCCCCCGTCTCATCCTGATACTGCACCATGCCCGAAAGCACGCGCACCGCGGGCAGGCCGTCCTCAGCGTCGTCGTAGAGGAAGGCGTCGCGCGCCGCCTCGTTTGCTCCGTTCAGACTGCTGATGAGCAATATCGACAGCGCAATCAGCGACGCGGCGAGCGCCGTGCCGAGTATCGCGATGATCGTTTTCAAAGTTTTTCTCGTTTGCCGCATGCTTTCACTCCTTATCGTCGGCCTTGCCCTCGCTTGACAGTTCCGTCCGCGAAAGCGCCCTTGGGCGAACCGCCGGTATCATCGCCTCAATTCATCTACATTTCAGCTATAGTATATATGTTTAACCATTTCGGCGCACGGTATGGAATGATGGTATTGTTACCATTTGTAAGCGAAATATGCGCGCGCCGCTGCCTTAATGTATGCCGCGCGGCACGGGCGTGCCGCGCACGCGGGGCGGGTTGGTGAAATTCACCACCGGGACTGCCGTATACGCGCCGTCCTCGAAGATGAGCGCCCACTCGCTCTTGCTTATGATCTTGCCTCTGTCGTTGTATTGCCGCATCTCGGCGCCGTGGGCCATATACGTCGGAACCATGACCCTCAGCATGCCGCCTTCAACGACGCCTGTATACGCCACGCCGTCCACCCAGAGCGTCATGTCCGTATAGCCCGCGGGAATAGGCACGCTTACGGGATACATCACCGGCGTCGCCGTATACGCGCCGCCTGAGTAGGCGAGCTTCCATTCACGCACGCCCGTGATTTTGCCCCTGGCGTTGTATTGATACACTACGGCGCGAGCCGCGGCTTCCGTCGGAATCCTGGCGCTCAGCACACCGCCGCTAAGGGTGCCTCGATACGCGACGCCGTCCACCCAGAGCCTCGTGTCCGTGAAGCCCTTGGGAATCGTCACGCTTATGGGATATCCCGTCGGCTCCGGATCGGGATCGGGATCGGGGTCCGGGCCGGGGTCCTCGCCCGCGGCAGCCGCCGTGAGCAGACGCGCGTAACGCGCCGAGAGATAACCATCCTTGCCGTTGAAGCGAACCTTGTGATAATAGCCGGAGCTATTCGCCGCGAGCAGGGTGAGGATGTCCCCGGGATACGCCTTGCCGAGGCTCGCCGCGCTTGCGTTCGGTGCGGAGCGGATTTCGATGGAGCTCGAGATATTCGTAACGCTGAGCTTGACAAACGCGCGGGTTAAAGCGCTCTTTAGAATGTATCCGGAAAGCGCGCCGCGGCTGATCTTTACCCAGTCGCCGCTCGTTGAAATCACCTGTGCGCAGCCTTCCGCCGGGATCACTCCGAGCTTAGTTGAACCGCCGTCAGCCTTTTCATAGACGTTCGCCGAGCGCCCGAGCACATCGTAGACCCTCTGGAAAGAAACGGATGCGATGTTCCCCGGCACATCCGCCGCGCCGAGGTTGGGATGCGCCGCGACGGGGCAGGAAGGGAAGTAGAAATCGAGTATCTGCGCGAGGTTTTGCCCCGCGTTGGCGCGTTTGATCGCGCCCTGCTGCGAGAGACCCACGCCGCTGCCGTTGCGCGCGTGGCGGATGGTGTAACTCCCGGCGTTGGCGACGAGCCAGTAATGGCTCAGCTCCCCGTTGGAGAAGAAGCCCAGCGGCCTTCCGTTCGCGGGGCTGACGTAGAAGTCGATATCCTTCAAATTTACGGTAACGGGACTCAGCAGCGCTGTCCCATGCACGGCGACGCCCGAAAAAGTCACGTCGAGCGAGCAGAAGTGCGTGCATATCTTTGTCGGGTCGCTCCCGTCGTGGTGTCTGCACGATGCGTTATAGCACGCGCCGTTCGCCATGGCGATGCCGGTCACAGTTACGTCGGTCGCAGTCAGGCCCGTATAGCCCATTTGCGAAAGCTTGGGAATCAGCGCGTTGACGATGAGCGAGCTCACGCGCGCGTTGCTTCCCGTAACGACCGCCGGAACGGTCACTTCCTCGACGTATGAGGTTGCCATCAGATCGTATTCGTCGTAGCGGACCGATTCCGGCCCGCTCTGTCCCTCGCCCGACCACTCGTTGGTCGAAATCTCAGTGTAACCACCGTTGGTGTTGCCGTAATACGCGCGGATGACGGAGCCGTTGTAGGTCAGCACCTTGCCGGCTGTCGCGCTCACCGCGGCATCCGTGTCGTCGTAGCTGTAAAGGCCGAAGTAGACTTGGCTCCTGTTGTAATCGTAAACATCGAATATGCGGCCGTCGGTGCGCTTTGACTTCACCGAGAAGTTGCGCGCGACCACCGCCTGCGCCTGCTGAGCTGCGGCCGGCTTTCCCGTACCTATTTCGGCCGGGAGCACGCCCTTGAGATAATCCTCGATGTAGATGCGGTTGACGAGATAAAGCCCCGCCCACAGGGCGGTGTAGAGGCCGCTTTTGGCCATATAATAGCAGTTGAGCTCGCCTCGGTAGATGCGGTCGGACGGGGATGTGCCGTTTGATACCTGCGCGAGCTTGAAGTAGTTGTACGCAAGCCCGGAGGGCGGCGCGTATTCCTTAAAAATGAAGCCCTTTGCGGAATAGAGAAGCTGGCCGTCCGCAGCACGAAGCTCGAGGTTCGTTCCGTTCACGGAAATGGTGTAGGCGTACTCGCTTTCTATTTGGAAGACGGGCTTGTCGGAAGCGTCGCACAGCGCATAGTTACCGGTGAAGCACACGGTTGCCGAAGTATGGTCGATCTGTGAGAGCAAAATGTTCATGTAGCGCGGGTCGGAGGGATTTTCGAAGCTGTTCACTTTGTAACCGGATTGCCGCTCGTAAATATGGCGCTCGTCCGGCTCCGCGCCATGATTCGCGTTTTCCGGGGCGAACGGATCGTAGCTGCCGTTGGCCTCATCATCCGCCTCCGCGAGGGAAGATGAGGGCAGCGCTCCCAGACAGAGCGCAAAGACCAATATCATGCACAACAGCTTTTTCATAGTCTGATTGTAGACAAGAAAGGCCGCCTTTTCAAGCGGCTCGGCGCATATTAGTCGTTTGTTTACAAATGTTGTCTCACTCCCGCATCCTGCGCGCGAGCTCGTAAATCAGGATACCGGCGGCGACAGAGGCGTTGAGCGATTCCGCGAAGCCGTACATAGGCAACCTGTACTTCCGGCACATTCCGGCGACCTCGTCCGATACGCCGTGCCCCTCGCTGCCTATGACGAGCGCACAGCGCTCCCTTATCTCCGGCAGCGCGCTCTCACCCTTAAGGTGACCGCACACGAGCGCGAAGCCCTGCTCCTTCATGCGCACGAGCGCGCCGGGCAGTTCAGCCTGCCAGATGGGCAGGTGATAGACCGAGCCCATCGCAGCGCGCAGCGGCTTTGGCGCGAACGGATCCGCGCAGCCCTCGCCCAGAAGCACGCCGGAAGCGCCCATCGCATCCGCCGTGCGAACGATGGTGCCGAGGTTGCCGGGATCCTGCACGCCGTCCAGCGCGACGATCAGCCCTGCCGGATAGTATTCGGGAAGCGCGGCTTCCGGCGTTTTCACCGTTGCAGAGACCCACTGCGGCGTCTCCGTGTGCGAAAGGCTTTCGAGCACGGCGCGGGATACGATGTGCACCTCGGCTCCGCTGCCCTCGAGCACAGCGGCCATGATGTCGTGACCCTCCTCAAGGAAGGCCTCGATCAGCTGCGCGCCCGACACGACCGCTTCGCGCACGAGCTTCTCCCCCTCGATGAAGTGGAGGCTCTGCTCGAGCCTTCCCTTGCGGGAGGCGAGCGCGCGGGCAAGTTTCACCCGTTCGTTTCTGGTGCTCTCGATGCGCATGGTATCTCCTTTTTGTTTATAGGGGCGGATATGGTCCTCGGGCGGGAGACGCCCTCGAACACTGGGCTACGGCCGTCGGAATCGGCCCTTACTATGATGAATATGGGCGGATATGGAATCCGCCCCTACATCATTCCGCCCGTAGGCGGCGTTGCTTGATTGTCAATTGTCAATTATCAATTGTCAATTGTTCATTTCCTTGCGTTTACGCCCTCGCCTTATTTGCGACCTTGACGAGCTCATTGAAGGCGTTCATGTCGCTGACGGCGAGATCCGCGAGCACCTTGCGGTTCACGTCTACGCCCGCGAGCTTGAGGCCGTTGATCATGCGGCTGTAGGTGGTGCCGCACAGGCGCGCGCCGGCGTTGATGCGCGCGATCCAGAGTTTGCGGTATTCGCGCTTCTTGATCTTGCGGCCGACGTAGGCGTAGGCCATCGACTTCATGACCTGTTCGGAAGCCGCGCGGTACTGCTTGCTCTTGGCTCCGAAGTAGCCCTTGGACAGCTTGAAGACCTTGCGGCGCTTCTTAACGGCGTTGACCGCCCTTTTGATTCTTGCCATTTTCGTGTTCCTCCTTACTTGTACGGGATGAGCTCGCGGATCTTCTTGGCCTCGCACTCGGCGATGTAGCCGGTCTGGCGCAATCCGCGCAGGCGCTTGGTATCCTTCTTGGTCAGGATATGGCGCTTGTAGGCCTTCGCGCGCTTGACCTTGCCGTTCTTTGTAAGGTTGAACCTCTTCGCGGCACCCCTGTGGGTTTTAATCTTAGGCATGGGGTATTCGTCCTCCTTAGTTGGAAATCAGTTTTAGTTTGTTGCCTTCGGCGTGAGCACCATGGTCATGTTGCGGCCTTCCTGTTTGGCGGGACGCTCGATGAGGGCGTTCTCCTTCACCATTTCAAAGAAAGTGTTCATGACCTCCAGCCCGATGTCTCCGTGCCTGATCTGGCGGCCGCGGAAGCGGATCGAAACCTTGACCTTATCTCCGTTTTTGAGGAATTTGGTGCAGGCTATCGCTTTGACTTCCATGTCGTGCCGGTCGATCGTCGCCGAGAGCCTGATCTCCTTGATCTCGATGACCTTCTGGTTCTTTCGCTGTTCCTTCTCACGTTTGGTCTGTTCAAAACGATACTTGCCGTAGTCCATGATCTTGCACACGGGCGGCGTTGCCTGCGGCGCGATCTTCACCAGGTCGAGATCGGCTTCCTCGGCCATGCGCATCGCGACGTCGATGCTCACGATGCCCTGCTGGTTGCCTTTCTCATCGATGAGCCGGACTTCCCTGTCGCGGATCTCCTCGTTGATCAAGAGTTCTTGGCTGGCGATATGCTGACACCTCCAAATAAAAAATTGTGGACGCGAAGCCCGCAATCACAAACGACATCCGTCGATGTTTGTTTGTTTTGACCGCGCCGACTGTGCCGCCGGCGGGTGAGAAGCTGGGCTCCTGCTTGACCGTAGGTTATTATATGCGCTAATGCATCGGATGTCAACGAATTTTTCTTTGATTCATCGAAGTTTTATACGGTTCTTCAAAGCTTGGCACATGCGCAGGACCGATTTTATTCACGCTGATTTCAGCCTGCTTTTGAGATACGCTTCGAGCTGGCTGCGTATCTCCGCGGCTTCGCTGCGCGCCTTTGCGCTGCCCTGCGCGGAATCGTCCCTTCCGCCGCCCTTTCCGTCCGTCATGGCGTTCACGGCTTGGCAGACCTCGCGCATGCTCAGGCTGACGCCTTGCGAGCGCGCCATGCGGTAGATGAGTTGTTCGCCATTGTCGCACAGCAAAACCGCGACGGTTTTTCCATTGGCGCAAAGCCGCTCGCAGAATAAGCCCAGTTCCGCCATGTTGAGTCCATCCTCGAGCGTCACGACGACGGATACATCCCCCGCCTTCGGCGCGCCGCTAAGTATTTCCTTCGCTTTAAGGCCGAAAAGCTCTTCCGTGCGCTTTTTGAGGATACGCTTGGTTTCGGAAAGCTCCTCGCCCTGCTTGACGAGCGCCTGCATGGCCTCGGCGGGCCTCGTGCTAAAGCGCCTCGCGATGGCGTCGACGAGCCGCGCTTCCTCTATTACAGCCTGCACGGCGCGCATGCCGCACACAAAGAACACCCGCGTGCCGCCCTTGTAGCTCATGAACGATGTGATTTTGATAAGCCCAACCTCGCCCGCGCGGCCGCAGTGCGTACCGCAGCACGTGCAGGAATCGGCCCCGCCCGCGTAGACGATGCGGATTTCGCCCGTCAGTCCCTTGGCGCGCTTTCGAAGCTCCACGCCGTCGAGCTCGGACGCATCTATGACTTTATACTCCGTGGGCTCGTCCCGTTGCACAGCCTCGTTGGCCGCAAGCTCGAGCGCGCGCATTTCCGCCTCGGTAAACGGGCGGTCAAAATCGACGCTCACATAGTCCTCGGCCATATGGAAGCCCACGTTCGCGCAGCCGAAAAGGCGGTGCGCAACGCCTGAAAGGATGTGCTCCCCCGTGTGC
>JAPXSN010000001.1:25154-55778 GCA_033813015.1 Clostridia bacterium
CCTCATCAAAGCGCACCGCGACTTTCGCGCCCGCGGGAAATTCCCTTTCGCAGCGATGCCACACGTTGTGTCCGTCCTCGAAGGCGTACGCCACGGCCGCGCCGTCTATGAAGCCTTTGTCCGAAAGCTGGCCGCCGCCCTCGGGGAAGATCACCGTCCGGTCGAGCAGCACCTCAAAGCAGTTCTCCCCCTTGCGGCAGGCGAGCACGGCCGCCCCGCATTCCCGAAGATCATGGTCGTAATAGAGCTTCTCCGTCATGGCGGACTCCTTTTTTATATATCCTTCGCATTATAACACATCTCTTGAACCGGCGCATCCGCGTGATATACTATAGATGCAGATCAAATGGAATTTGGAGGGATTATGCAGAAATTCAGCGAGTTCCGCTATGAACGCCCCGACCTTAACGCAGCGCGCCGCACGCTTGCGAAGCTCACCAAAAGCGTGAAGCGCGCGAAGGACTTTTCCGCGCTCGAGCAGGCGATCTTCGGCTTCTCGAAGCTCCAGAGCGAAGTCATGACCAGCATGAGCCTCGCCCACGTGCGGCACACCATCGACACGACGGACAAATTCTATGAGGCGGAGCAGAAGTTTTTCGATAAGGCCATGCCTCTTGCGATGCCGTGGATGCTCGCGTGGTACAGGGCGCTCACAAAATCCCGCTTCACCAAAGAGATCGACGCACGCTTCGGCACGCAGTATCTGCACAACGTCAAAAAAGAGATGAGCGCCATGTCCCCCAAGCTCATGCTCGACATGATCCGCGAGAACAAGCTCGCCCACGAATACCAGATGCTGCTCGCCTCCTGCAAGGTGGATTTCCACGGGGAGAAGCTCAACCTCTCCGGCCTTCGCAAATACGCGCAGGACCCGGACCGCGCTTTGCGCCGTGAGGCAGCAGAGCTCACGAGCGCGTTCCTTAAATCCCATGAGCAGGAATTGGACGGGCTCTACGACAAGCTCGTCAAGCTTCGCACGCGCATGGGGCGAAAGCTCGGTTATCAGGATTATATCCCGCTGGGTTATCTTCGTATGGGGCGCACCTTCGCACCCGAGGAGGCCGCGCGCTTCCGCGAGCAGGTTGCGAGCGTGCTCGTGCCGCTGTGTCAAAGGCTCTACGACGAGCAGGCAAAGCGCATCGGCGCAGATAAACTCAAAGTCTACGACGAGGCGTTCCAGTTCCCGGACGGCAACGCCAAGCCCGACGGCGACAAGGAATTCATGGTCGCCGCGGCACAGCGCATGTATCGAGAGCTTTCTGACGAAACGGGCAGGTTTTTTGACGATATGGTCGCGCGCGAGCTCATGGATCTCGATACCAAACCCAACAAGCGCGTGGGCGGCTACTGCACGGGCTTCCCGGAATACAAGGCCGCGTTCATCTTCAGCAACTTCAACGGCACCTCGGGCGACGTTGATGTGCTCACGCACGAGGCCGGCCACGCCTTCGCTGCCATCGAAGCGGGCGAAAAGCAGGAGCTTATAGATTACCTGACCCCCGGCATGGAGGTCGCGGAGATCCACTCGATGTCCATGGAATACTTCACGCATCCGTGGATGGAGCTTTTCTTCGGGCAGAAGGCCGAAAAATACCGCTACGCGCATATACTGGGCTCGCTGCTGTTTGTGCCCTACGGCGTATGCGTGGATGAGTTCCAGCACATCGTTTACGCGAACCCGAATTTGACCCCCGCAGAGCGCAAGTCCGCGTGGGCGAAGCTCGAGAAGAAATATCTGCCCCAGCGCGACTACGACGGGGATACCTTCATGGAAGCGGGCGCCTACTGGCAGAAGCAGCACCACATTTATTCCATGCCGTTCTATTACATCGACTACACGCTCGCATCCATGGGCGCGTTCGAATTTTTCGGGCGCATGACGGAAAACCGCGAGGAGGCGTGGCAAGATTACCTCGCGCTCTGCCGCGCAGGCGGAAGCCTGCCCTACAAGGAGCTGCTCGCTCTCGCGCATCTCTCGAACCCGTTCGAGCCCGGCTCGGTCGAAAAGGCCGCAGCCCCGCTCGTCAGGGTACTTGAGAAGATCGACCGCGCAGCGCTCTGACTTGCCTCAACGCTCCTGCACCATACTAAAGAGAGAAAGGAAGTATCTTTTATGAAGCTCAAACTCTTTTATCTGCCCTCCTGCCCACACTGCCAGCTCGCGCTGCGCTGCATCGACCAGCTCCGCGCGGAAAACCCGCGCTACAAGGATGTTGAAATCGACATGATTGACGAGGGCCGCCAGCGTGCGCTCGCCAATTCCTACGATTACTGGTATGTTCCCTGCTTCTACCTCGACGCGGACAAGCTCTATGAGGGTCACGCCGAAAAGGAGGACGTGCGGCGCGTGCTCGACAAGGCCGTTGGAGAGGCGGGCGGCAAAGAACGCGAGGTTATTTCGCGGTAATTGACAATTGAAAATTGACAATTGACAATCAAAAAACGACCGCCGCGGGCGGGATTGCGTAGGGGCCGATTCAATATCGGCCCCTAATTGACAACGTCGAATGGTTTATTCGGGCGGATGGCCCTCGGGCGGGAGACGCCCTCGGACACTAGGCTGCGGCCGTCGGAATCCGCCCCTACCCGATTATTTCCCTCGCGACATCGGGGTAATTGGTGATAATCGCGTCCACGCCGGCGTCGGCGAGCTCGCGCATGGCCTTCTTGTCGTTGCAAGTCCACGGGTGGACGGCCACGCCGTTCTTTTTGCAGCCCTCAATCACGCCCGGACCTTGCGCAGCGAGGTAGTGCGGGTGTATTGCGTCCGCGTGCAGATAGTTCGCGTAGACCCACGGGTCGACCATGCCCTCGGAGTAGAGCAGGCCGATCTTCGCGGTCGGGTCGAGCTCGCGCATCTTCATGAGCACGAAGTGGTTGAACGAGGAGTAGAGTATCCGCCCCTGCATGCCCATCTCGCGCTCGAGCTTTATAAGCTCGTCCCAAATGCCATAATAGATTACCACGTCGGACTTGATCTCGACGTTAATCGTGAGATCCGTGGGCTTGAGCAGGCCGTATACCTCCCGGAGCGTGGGGATGCGCACGTTCTGATAACCCTCCATTTTGGCGGAAAAGTCGAGCGCCTTAAGCTCTTGGCAGGTCATGTCCACAATGCGGCCGGTGCCGTTGGAAGTCCTGTCGACCGTTTCGTCGTGGCAGACCACGAGCTTGTTGTCGGCGCTCATGTGCACGTCGAGCTCCACGCCGTCCGCGCCCATCTCGATGGCCAGTTTGAATGCCGGGATGGTGTTCTCCGGCGCGTAAGCGGACGCTCCCCTATGCGCCCATACCTTGGTTTTCATATCGCACCTCCTAGTCTGTTTGTATAAAAGCGGCTATTTCCCGATGACCTGCGCGAACAGGCCTATGGCCCTGTCCACGTCGGCCTTCGTCACGTCGCAGTGCGTCACGAAGCGCATCATGCCGTTTTCCTCCGGGTTGACGAGCACGCCGAGCTCTCTCATCTTGGCGGGGATGGCGTCGAGCGCGGCGCGCGGGCGGCTGATGCGGAAGAACACGATGTTGACCTGCACGCTGGTCATGTCCACCTCGATGCCCGGCAACTCCGCGAGGCGCTGCGCCATATACCGTGCGTTCTCGTGGTCCTCCCACAGGCGCTTTGGCATTTCCGTCATGGCGATGAGCGCCGCCGCCGCGAGGACGCCCGCCTGCCGCGTGCCGCCGCCTAGCATCTTCCTGTACTTGCGCGCGCGCTCGACCTTCTCACGGCTCGCCGCGAAGACGCATCCCACGGGCGCGCATAGGCCCTTGGAGAGGCAGCAGGAAACGGAGTCGCAGTAGCGCATGATGTCCTTCGCTTCGCACCCGAGGGAGACCGCCGCGTTGAAGATGCGCGCGCCGTCGAGGTGTACGGGGAGATTGTGTGCCTTTGCGACGCGGGAAACGCCCTCCATGACGTCGAGCGGCACCACGCGGCCGTTGGCGAGCGCGTTCTCAAGGCAGATAAGCGAGGTCGGCGGGTCGTGGATGTCATCGGTGCGGATGGCGCCCTCGATGAGCTCAGGCACGGGGATGCTGTTCGGGTAGACCATCTGGCGGATGTTCGCGCCTGAGAGTACCGCGGCTCCTCCGACTTCGGAGGTGAAGATGTGGCTTTCCGCGCCCGCAATGACCTCATCCCCGCGGTGCGAATATACCATGATGCCGAGCTGGTTGCCCATCGTGCCGGAGGATACGAACAGCGCCGCCTCGGTGCCGAGAATGCGCGCAGCCTCCTCCTCAAGCCGGTTGACGGTGGGGTCATCCCGGTAGACGTCGTCGCCGACCTCGGCGTGGTACATGGCCTCGCGCATCTCTTTGGTCGGATGCGTGACGGTGTCGCTTCGAAGATCGATGTAGCCCATAAACTCTCCTTTATTCTTCCTCTAGCTCGAGCATCACGGGGCAATGGTCGCTCCCCATAATCTCGGGCAAAATGACGCTGTCGCGCACGCGCGCACGGAGCCGGTCGCTCACGACAAAGTAGTCGATGCGCCAACCGGAGTTGTTCGCGCGCGCATTGCCCATATAGCTCCACCACGAATAGGCGTGTTTCCGGTCGGGATAAAGGTTTCGGAAACTATCCGTGAAACCCGAGGCAAGAAGCTGCGTAAACTTGCCGCGCTCCTCGTCGGTAAAGCCCGCGTTCCTGCGGTTGGCCGCAGGATGCTTGATGTCTATCTCCTGATGCGCGACGTTGAGATCCCCGCAGAGCACAACGGGCTTACGCTTGTCCAGCTCGAGGAGATACTCTCGGAAGGACTCATCCCAATCCATGCGGTGCTCGAGGCGCAAAAGCTCCCGCTGCGAGTTGGGCGTGTAGCAATTGACGAAATAATAATCCTCGTATTCGAGCGTGATGACCCGCCCTTCCTTCGGAAAGCCGAGCTTGTCATGCTCCGGCAGGTCGAAGGCAACTGAAATCGGCTCCTTTTTCGTAAACACGGCTGTGCCGGAATAGCCTTTTTTCTCGGCGCTGTTCCAATAAGAGAAGTAGCCCTCAGGCGCAAAGTCCACCTGCTCCGGCTGCAGCTTCGTTTCTTGCAGGCCGAAAATATCCGCGTCGACGAAGGCGAAAAATTCCGCAAAACCCTTCGTCAAGCATGCGCGCAGGCCGTTGACGTTCCAGGATACGAGCTTTTGCATCTCAGCCCTCCCGATAGAATGTGTTGCCGCCGATGAACTCGCGCAGGATGCTCGTGGGCGGTATCTCATCCTCGATGTCGGCGTCGAGGAAGTAGTTGAGGAATTTTAAGATATCCCGCGCCGCGGCGTAGGCCGGGCTCTCCGCCTGCACCTGCTGGAGCAGAGGAAAGACATATTTTCGAAGCACCGCGATTTCGTAAACAAGGGTCGTGTTGAGGAAGGCGTCCGCATTTTCCTGGAAGGGAAAAATCCATGTTTCCTCGCCCTTTCTAACGCTTGGCCACATCGAGAGCGTACGCTCCATCGACGCGCCGCGCGTGTTAAAGTCGCGCACGAGCCTTCGAAGCATACGTACGTCCGTCGTGCGGATGCGATTGTGATCGTCGAGGTTGAGGGTCGTGAGCGCGCTCACATACACCCGGAAGAGCTTTTCCTCGTCGATGCCTCTGGCTGTAAGCAGAGGGTTGAGGCCGTGTATGCCCTCAATGATGAGCGGCTGCCCCTCGCGGAAGCGGACGACCCGTCCTTCGGACGCACGCTTGCCCGTAAGAAAGTCGAATAGCGGTGTTTCGACCTCCTCCCCGCGCAGGATAGCCTCGAGATCGGCATTGAAGCGCGGGATGTCGAGCGTGTTGATGTTCTCAAGGTCTTTTTCGCCCTTCTCGTCGCTGGGGATCCGGTCGCGGTCGAGATAGTAGTTGTCGAGCGAAAGCATGATGGGCTCCTGCGCGAGCACGCGAAGCTGTGTTGCGATGCGGTGCGCGCTCGTGGTCTTGCCCGAGGAACTGGGTCCGGACACGAGCACGGCGCGCGCCTTTTGCGCGACGATGCCGTCTGCGACAGAAGCGTAGCTCTTTTCGTGCAGCGCCTCGTTGATGCGCACGAGCTCGCGGATAGAGCCGTTTTTGACCATGGTGTTGAGCTCGTTGACCGTGGAACATCTCATGATTTCGCCCCACGCGTCGCTCTGGCGAAACACGGAGGCGAGCTTGGGCAGCTCCGTATATTCCGAGGGGACATCCGGCTCGTCGGAACGCGGCATGAGCATGATCAGCGCGCCATCCTCATATTTGAGTCGAAACACGTCGCAATAATCGGTTGAGGGAGCCATTTCGCCATAGAAATAGTCCATGTAGCCCTCAGCCGTGTAAACGTCAAAGTAATTGAAGTTGCGCCAGCGAAGCAGGTTCGCCTTGTCGAGCTGGCCGTCCTTTTCATAGAAGGTGACGGCATCCTTGATATCGAGGCGTTTGCGCTCAAGCGGCAGCGCGGCGCGCACGAGGTTGCGCATCTCGCCCTCAAGGCGCAAAGCGTCCTGCGCGGTGAGCGTGGGCTCTTTGTGGATGGAGATATACAATCCGGGCCCAAGCGAATAGCGAACCAGCACGCGCGCGCCGGGAAAGAGCTTCCTTACAGCCACAATAAAGATGAACTGCAGCGTGCGCTCATAGACGCGGCGGCCCATATCTTCGCCGTAGCGCAGGAGATGCACATTCACGTCCTTGAAGGGCGTGTATCTGAGGCTGAACACCTCGCCGCCTATTTTCGCAGCAAGCGGCCTGAGCTTGAGCGAGTAGTTGACCAGCCCAAGCTGTTTCACTGCGTCGAGCAGGCTTTCGCCGTGCCTGAGCTCGCAGGCAGCGCCGTCGAGTAAGACCTTCATAAGCGCATTCCCCCTGAATTATCTGCATTTCATTATACAACAAAAAGTCCCGTAATAAAGCCAATGCTTAACATTTTTTGAATTGTTGGTGAAATATTCATACCATGGGCGATATTATGATATAATGCTTGGGACATAGAGACGGACGGTATGATATGAAAAAGCGACAGAACTCCTTCGTTCAGGGCGCGGCAATACTCGGCATCGCGGGTCTGATCGTCAAGATAATAGGCGCCATTTTTCGCATTCCCTTCGCCAACGCCGTCGGCCCCGTGGGCGCGGCGTATTACGACGCGGCGTATCCGTATTACTCCTTCCTGCTGGTCATTTCCTCTTCCGGCCTGCCCACGGCCATTTCCAAGCAGGTCAGCGAGTCCGTCGCGCTCGGGGGCCACCGCGGTGCGCGCGAGGTGCTCGATGTGTCGTTGATCCTATTGTCGGTCATCGGCCTCGTGACGAGCTTAGTGATGTTCTTCGGCGCAAAGACCTTCGCCGCCATCACATCCTTCGAGCAAACCGTATTCTCATTCCGGGCACTCGCGCCCTCGCTGCTCTTCGTGAGCATCATGTGTGCGTACAGGGGCTACCTGCAGGGTATGCAGCGCATGACGGGCACCGCACTCTCGCAGATCGTCGAGCAGATCGGCAAGCTCGCCATAGGCCTCACGCTGGCCATCAAGCTGCTGCCTAAAGGCCCCGAATTCGCCGCCATGGGCGCGCTCATCGGCGTTTCTGTTTCGGAATTTCTCGCGCTCGCCGTTGTGTTCGTGTTCTACATGAGGCGCAAGAAGGCCTTTGACGCGAAGGCGGCCAAGTCGAACACCGAGCCCGCGGGCTTCGGTCCCGTCGCAAAGGCGCTCCTGCTCGTCGCCATCCCCATCACCATAGGCGCGTCCATCAGCCCGCTGACCGCCATGGTGGACAGCGCCCTTATCAGCCGCATGCTCCAAAGCCTCGGCTTTTCCGAGGAAGTGAGCACGACCGCCTACGCGTTGCTTCGCACCTATGTGACCACTCTGATCAACATGCCGGGCGTATTGACCATGGCGCTTGCGATGAGCCTGGTGCCCGCCATTTCCACACGCATGACGCGGCGGGACTTCGCCGGCGTGCGGGACGCTTCACGCATGGGTCTCAAGCTCGCGCTTATCATCGGCGTGCCGTGCGCCGTAGGTCTGTTCGTGCTCGCGGAGCCGATACTCCGTATGCTCTACCACAAGCTAACGGATGCCGAGATCGCGCTTGCGGTCGACCTCATGCATACGGCGAGCGTAGGCGTGATCTTCCTTTCCATGGTGCAGTCCATGACGGGTGTCATACAGGGCCTGGGCCGCCAGATGGTGCCCGTGGTCAACCTGTTTATCGGTTTCGCCTTGAAGGTCATCACGATGATCATCCTCATGCGCATCCCCTCGATCAACATACAGGGTGCTGCAATCTCCACCGTCATCTGCTACGCCTTCGCGGGCGTCGCGGACACCATCTACATGATGCGCCGCACCAAAATGCCACTTCGCGTGCTCGATCTGTTCGGCAAGCCCCTGATCGCCTCGCTCGCCATGGGCAGCGTCGTGTATCTCATTTACGATTTCATCGCCAAAAGCGGCCGTATGACCGTCGCCACGCTCTTATCCGTGCTCGTAGGCGTGAGCGTCTACGGCGTGCTGGTGATCGTGTTTCGCATGTTTTCACCCGATGAGCTCGAGTTCATCCCCGGCGGAAGCAAGCTCAGAAAGCTGATGTACAGGAACGAGAGGGGCAGGCGCGCGCAATGAAGCTGACGATCGTTGCGCTCTCGACCCCCGGGAGCGTCGCCGTTGCGGCCATGACCGCAGTAAGAAACGCGAAAAAACTATATCTCCAGACGGCGCGGCACCCGAGCGTCAAATGGATTCTCGACGAAAGGCTGCCCTACGAGAGCATGGACGTACTCTACGAGCAAGCCAGGAGTTTCGCCGCACTCAACGCCGCCATAGCGGACAAGCTGACCGCGGGCGCAGTCGACGCGGTCTTCGCCGTGCCGGGCCGCGGCATAGGCTCATCGATGGGTATGGAGCTCTCCAAGACCGCGGCGCAAAAGGGAGTTGAGCTTGCTTTCCTTCCGGGGAACGGCTATGCGGAGGCTGCCCTCGCGGCGCTTCCGGGGGCTTTCTTCGGCGACTATCGCATTATCGAAGCCTCCTCCCTGCCCCGGCCGCTCGATCCCTACGTCGCGCTCTGCGTTGAGGAGATTGATACGCCGCTTCGCGCGCAGCAGGTCAAGCTTGCGCTCGCCGAGTACTATCCTGACGAATATAATATTTTCTTCAGTCATATGGCTGAGGACGGCGCGTATCAGGTGCTTTCTCTGCCGCTCTACGAGCTGGACAGGCAGCCCTCGTATTTCGCCGCGGACGTCGCCATCATCCCCCCCGCTGCGTTTGAGCAGCTCTCGCGCCACGGCCTCGAGGGGCTCACGGGCGTGATGGAGCGTTTGCGAGCGCCGGGCGGCTGCCCATGGGATGCGGAGCAGACGCACGAATCCTTAAAAAAGTCCCTCATAGAAGAAACGTACGAGGTGCTCGACGCCATCGCTCAGAACGATCCGGACGCGCTGTGCGAGGAGCTGGGCGATCTGCTGCTTCAGATCGTGTTCCACGCGCAGCTCGAGGCGGAGCTTCGCGCGTTCACCATGCGCGACGTGACCACGGGTATCGTCACTAAGCTCGTTTACCGCCACCCGCACGTGTTTGGCGACGCGTCCGTTTCCGGCTCCGCCGAGGTGCTCGCCAACTGGGAGCAGCTGAAAAAGAAAGAAAAGCGCCAATCCACTTTGACCGAGGCGATGGAAAGCGTACCGCGCGGCTTCCCCGCTCTCATGCGCGCGCAGAAGCTGCAAAAGAAGGCTGCGTCCGTCGGTTTCGACTGGCCGAACGCCGCGGGTGCGCTCGATAAGCTTGCTGAGGAGGCGGACGAACTTCGCGCGGCGATCGCGGGCGGCGAGGGCGAGGCGCGCGTGTTCGAGGAGGCAGGCGATTTGCTCTTTAGCGCGGTCAACGCGGTGAGGCTTGCCGGGTGCGATGCGGAACTTGCACTTCGGGACGCGAGCGACAAATTTTTTGCGCGTTTTGCCGAACTTGAGCGGGGTGTGACGGAGGATGGGCTGGAGTTGTCGAAGCTTGGCCTCGACGAGCTCAACCGCCGCTGGGAGCGCTTAAAAAAGGCTAAATAACTGAGAAATTTACGTCGTAATCCCCTAAAACAGGCTTGTGCATTGCTAAAAAAGCTGGTACAATAATGCAGGATTAAATCCATGTTAATTTTTTAGGAGGAAAATACGAATGAACAAAACCGAACTCATCGCCGCCGTTGCAGAGAAGAGCGGCCTATCCAGGAAAGATGCGGAGAAATCCATCACCGCTGCCCTTTCCATTATCACCGATTCCCTCAAGCAGGGTGAGAAGGTGCAGCTCGTCGGCTTCGGCGTGTTCGAAACCCGCATCCGTCCCGCGCATAAGGGCCACAACCCCATGACCGGCGCCGAAATCGAAATTTCCGAGAGCAAGGCTCCCGCCTTCAAGGCCGGCAAGGCGCTTAAAGAAGCCCTCAACTAAGACAATTCACAATCGCATGAAATCAAAAGGCCTTCGCTTCTATGGGCGAGGGCCTTGTTCATTTAATGCGGATATAATTCACCCGCTCAATCAGCGCCTGCTTCGTTTCCGAATTCCAATTGCTCCGCGATCATCTGCTGCAAAACCTCCGGGTTCGCCCTGCCCTTGGCCGCGGCCATCGCAGCGCCCATGAGCGCCTTGAGCGCGGCCTGCTTGCCCGCCCGATAATCGTGCGCCATGCCGGGATTTTCTGCGACGGTGCGCCGCGCCATTTCCCCGAGAATCTCCCTGTCGCTGATCTGCCCAAGGTCAAGGGCGGCAGCGAGCTGTTCCGGGGCGGCATCCGTACCCCAGAGCGCTGCGACGAGCTTCTTCGCGCCGCCCGCGCTCAGACGCGACGCGCCTTGCATATCGGCCACAACGGCAAGCTGCGCGCCCGTGAGGGCGATCCGCTCCCCTCCTGCCTCGTTCATGAGCCGGCTGACCTCCGAGAGCATCAACGATGCGAGCGTCTGCCGATGCTCCGTGAGCTTCGCCGCCTCGTCGAAAAGATCCGAGAGCGCCTTTTCAAGCACGAGCCTCTCGCTGTGATAAGCGCAAAGGCCATATCGCTTCATATAAATTCGCTTTCGCGCGTCGGGCAGCGCCGGGATAGATGCCGCGATGCGCATGACCTTCGCCTCGTCAATCGCGATGGGCAAGAGGTCCGGGTCGGGGAAATATCGGTAGTCGTTGGCGTTCTCCTTCGAGCGCATAGGGAAGGTCTTCCCGCTCGCAGGATCAAAGCGCCGCGTTTCCTGTTTGATCACCTCCCCTGCCTCCAGCGCCCCGACCTGCCGCCCGAACTCATATTCGATGGCCTTTGCGACGAACGCAAAGGAGTTGAGGTTCTTCACTTCCGCGCGCGTGCCGAGCTTTTCCGCGCCTTTTTCGCGCACGGATACGTTCACGTCGCAGCGAAGCGAGCCCTCGTTCATCTTCACGTCGGATATGCCCGCCCAGAGCGCGATGCTGCGCAGCTTTTTAAGGTATGCCACAGCTTCCTGCGCGCTTCGCATATCCGGCTCGCTGACGACCTCGATGAGCGGCACGCCGCAGCGGTTGAGGTCGATGAATGTGCCGCGCGCCCCGTCGTGCACGAGCTTGCCCGCGTCCTCCTCGATGTGGATGCGCGCGATGCGCACGCGTTTTTCGCCCGCCTCAGTCGAAATATCGATGCAGCCATTTTCGCACAGCGGCAGATCGTATTGCGAGATCTGGTATGCCTTGGGCAAATCGGGATAGAAATAGTTCTTGCGGTCCAGCTTCGAAAAGCGTGCGATCTCGCAGTTGGTCGCGAGACCGGCCTTGATGGCGTATTCCACGACCTTTTCATTCAACACGGGCAGCGCGCCCGGCAGCCCCGCGCAGACCGGGCAGCATTGCGTGTTCGGCTCCGCGCCAAAATCGGTCGGGCAGGAGCAGAATATCTTCGTTTTGGTTTTCAGCTCGATGTGCGTCTCGAGGCCGATGGCGAGTTCATACGCTTTACTCATATCCCTAGCTCCTTTTCCAACGCGTACGCCGCGCGCAGCACGCTTTTCTCATCGAAGGCCCTGCCCATGAGCTGCAGACCGACGGACAGTCCATCCCGATCCTTCCCGCATGGCAGCGAGAGCGCGGGCAGCCCCGCGATGTTGGCGGGCACGGTGCACACGTCGCTTAGGTACATCTCCATGGGCTCGCTCTTTTCCCCGAAGCGCCACGCCGTCATCGGGGCGGTCGGCGAGAGCACGAGGTCGTATGCGCCAAACACCCGTGCGAACTCCTCCGTCACGAGCGTCCTCACCTGCAGCGCCTTTTTGTAATACGCGTCATAATAACCCGCGCTCAGCGCAAAGGTGCCGAGCATGACGCGGCGCTTGACCTCCGCGCCGAAAAATTCCGAGCGCGTGTTTTCATACAGCCCTTCCATGCCTTCAAACGAAGGCGCTCGCGCGCCGTAGCGCACGCCGTCGAAGCGTGCGAGGTTCGAAGAAGCCTCCGCGGACGAGATCACATAATACGCGGGCAGCGCGTTTTTCAAAGCGGGCATGGAGATGGTTTCCACGCGTGCGCCGAGCTTTTCATAAGCCTTTGCCGCACATAGTACCGCTTCCTTCACTTCCTTTGAGATGCCTTTCCCTAGAAATTCCTCCGGCAGTGCGAGCGACATTCCGGAGACGCCGCCGTCTATCCCCTCAAGGAAGTCGGGCGTTTCCTCCGGGCTGGAGGTGCTGTCCCGCGGGTCATGCCCCGCAATCAGCTGTAATGCCGCCGCGCAGTCCTTTGCGCTGCGCGTGATGGGGCCTATCTGGTCGAGCGACGAGGCGAACGCCACGAGGCCGTAGCGCGGCACGCGCCCGTAGGTCGGCTTGAGGCCGACGGCGCCGCAGAAGGATGCGGGCTGGCGGATGGAGCCGCCCGTATCCGAGCCGAGCGCGAACGCCGCCATGTGCGCCGCGACCGCCACAGCAGAGCCGCCGGAGCTTCCGCCCGGCACGCGGGAAGGATCGGCGGGGTTTTTCGTCCTTTGAAAAGCGGAATTCTCCGTGCTTGAGCCCATGGCGAATTCGTCCATATTGAGCTTGCCAAGCATGACGACGCCCGCGGCCTCGAGCCTTTCCACGACCGTCGCAGAATACGGCGGCACGAAGTTCTCCAGCATGCGGCTCGCGCAGGTCGTGCGCACGCCTTTGGTGCAAATGTTATCCTTAACGCCCGCGGGCACGCCGTCGAAGAGGGAGCGCGCTTCCCCGCGCATCCTTCGCGCGTCGCTCGCGGCGGCCTGTTTGAGCGCGGATTCAGCGCTAACGGTCAGGTACGCGCCGAGCTCGTCGTCCCGATCCTCGATTTCCCTTAGATAAGCCCGCGTCGCCGCTACGGAGGATACTTCGCGCGCTTCGAGCGCACGCGCGAGCTCCAGCGCGGTTAAACTCACAATATCGCCCATGCTTTCCTCCTTATTCCGCGACCCGCGGCACACGGATGAACCCATCCCGCGCCTCGGGTACGTCCGCGAGCAGTTCATCCCGCCCGAGAGGCTTGCCGACCTCGTCCGCGCGAAGCGCGAATCCGTTAGGCGCGGTCTGCGCCGCAGGCTCGACGCCCGAAGCGTCTACGGACGAAAGCGCATCCGCAAAGGCCACGATGCCGCGCATGTCGTGTTCCATGCGCTCGACGTCATCCCCCGAAAGGCGCAGCATGGCAAGACCGGCTACGCGCGCCACATCAATTGCAGGGCTGCCTTGCTCCTTTGCAGTCTTCGCTTTTTCCCTGCCTTCCCCTTCCGCGAGCGTTAGGCCAAGGATGCCGAGCTGCGCCTCTTCCGCACCCGAGGGCGCCTGCGTCAGGGGACACGAGCCGTCTTTGATTTTGGGGAAGGCGATGATCTCGCGCAGGCTCGGCGCGCCCAAGAGCAGCATCACGAGCCGGTCGAGGCCGAACGCGAAGCCGCCGTGCGGCGGCGTGCCGTAGCCGAATGCGCGTATCATAAAGCCGAATCGCTCCTCTATTTCCTCGATCGTAAAGCCCAGTGCTCGGAACACCCTTTCCTGCACCGCGCCGTCGTGGATGCGCACACTGCCTGAACCGAGCTCCACGCCGTTGAGCACCACGTCATATGCCTGTGCGCGCACACGAAGCGGCTCGGATTCCATATACGCCACATCCTCGGGATACGGCATTGTAAACGGATGGTGCGTCGCGACGAGGCGGCGTTCCTCCTCGCTGTACTCGAACTCCGGGAATTCCGTCACGAACAGGAAGCAAAAGTCCCCTTCTTTCCGAAGTTTCCGCATATCCGCGATGTCGAGCCGGAGCTTGCCTAGCACGTTTCGCGCGACGTGCAGTTGATCTGCGCAAAACAGGATGAAATCGCCGGGCTTCGCCCCGGTTTCCCGCAGGATGGACTGCATATCCGCATCGGCAAAATACTTCGTGAGCACGCTGTACATTTCGCCGTTTTCGCGCACGGCGATCCACGCCATGCCGCCCGCTCCGTAAGCGACGGCCTTTTCGGTAAGCGCCTCGATCTCCCCCCGCGTCATGGACGCGCCACCGGGAATGCTCATGGCGCGCACGACCCCGCCGCGGCTGATGCAGTCGCGGAACAGCTTGAAGGAGCAATCGCAAAGCGTCCCTGTCAAATCCACGATGGGCAAGCCGAAGCGAAGGTCCGGCTTATCGCAGCCGTATGTATCCATGGCCTCGGTCCAGGTCATGCGTGGAAAGTCGCAGCCGAGCTCGCGGCCCATAACGCAGCGGAAAACGCTTTTGAAAAGGTTTTCGAGGTGCCGGAGGATATCCTCCTGCTCGACGAAGGACATTTCCATATCCACCTGCGTGAACTCCGGCTGGCGGTCCGCGCGCAGGTCCTCGTCGCGAAAGCAGCGTGCGATCTGGTAGTATTTGTCGACGCCGCCCACCATCAAAAGCTGCTTGAATATCTGCGGGCTCTGCGGCAGCGCGTAGAATTTGCCCTTGTGGACGCGGCTGGGCACGAGATAATCGCGCGCGCCCTCGGGCGTGGATTTGGTCAGCATCGGCGTTTCCACATAAAGGAAGCCCGCCTCATCGAGATAATGCTCTGCGGCCTTCTGCACGAGGTGGCGGAAGCGCAGGTTTTTCTGCATCTTCGGCCGTCGCAGGTCGAGGTAGCGGTATGCCAGCCGCAGTTCCTCACGCGCGGGCGGCGCGTCGAGCGAAAAGGGGAGCTGCGCCGCGCGGGAAAGCAGCGTCACTTTAGCCGCGCGAAGCTCAATTTCGCCGGTCGCGATCTTCGGGTTTCTTGTTTGTTCATCGCGCAGGCACATTTCGCCCTCAACGGCGATGACCGACTGATTGCCGAGCTTTTCCGCGAGCGCAAAGCCCGCCTCGTCGATGAGCCTGCGGTTGAATACGATTTGCAGCGCGCCGGTCTTATCGACGAGGTCGATGAACAGCACTCCGCCCATATCTCTTTTAACGCTGACCCACCCGCATGCGCGTGTCCGACTGCCAAGATATTCCCGGCCGAAGAGTCCGCAGCATTCGTCCCTGTACATACTCAATCCTCCGCTTCAAAAAAATATAAAAAAATAAGCCCCTCTCCCCTCGCGCGTATGAATCTACGCGTTAGGGGCGAAAAGCTTGCGCTTCGCACGGTACCACCCTGCTTGACGGAGGGAACCTCCGCCGTCTCTTCGGCACGATCATGCCTAATCCGCTGTAACGCACGGCCCGCGGTCGAGTCTACTCGCTTTCGCTTTCTTTCGACGGCTCGGGGCTGTTTTTCGCTTCCGGATTCCCTGCGCCGCGCTTGCACCCTCCGCGGCTCGCTGAATCAGCTCATCCGGGCTACTCGGCCCGTCTCTGCCAATATGAAATTAGGGGTACTATACCATCCTATGCGTGGTTTGTCAATATTCGTTCCCGTTCGGCTTTACGCTTAGTCGATATCGATTAATTTTTCAAAAGCGCACACGCCCTCGCCGAAATACACTGCCCTTCGCCCTCGGCGTTCAGTCCTTCGGCGGTTTTGGCCTTGACGCTCACGCGGGCAACCTCGCACCCCATCGCCCGCGCGAGGTTTTCGCGCATGGTCTCGATGTACGGCGCAAGCCGCGGCTTCTGGGCGATCACCGTCGCGTCGACATTGCCGATGACATAGCCCGCTTCGCTCACGAGCTTCGCAGCGTACGCGAGCAGTTCCATCGAGCAGATATCCTTATACTGCGCGTCCGTGTCGGGAAAATGCCTGCCTATATCGCCCAGCGCCGCCGCGCCCAGCAACGCGTCGATGACGGCATGCGCGAGCGCGTCCGCATCCGAATGCCCCATCAAACCCTTCTCAAACGGGACATCCACACCGCCGAGCACGAGCCTTCGCCCTTCTATGAGGCGGTGCGTATCCCATCCCTCGCCCACGCGCGTTTCCATGCGCGATGCTTTGGCGAAGAATTCCAAATCCTCCGGATAGGTCAGCTTTTGGTTCATCACATCGCCTTGAGAGTAGCGCGCCTCATGCCCGGCCGCGAGCCACACGCCGAGGTCGTCCGTATGGCTTTCGCCTTGCGCCTCCGCCCGTTCGTACGCTTCGAGAATCTTATTGAGGTCAAACGCCTGCGGCGTCTGCACGGCGAAAAGCCCGCCGCGCGGCACGTTCTCCCCTACCCCGCCGCGAAGCGTATCCCGGACAGGTATGGCCGCCACGCCGCAGCCAAACCGACGCGCGGATTCTACGGCAGCGTCTATCACCTCCCTTGAGGCGAGGCAGCGCGCCGCGTCGTGTATGGCCACCACACCCTCCCTTGCGCCGAGCGCACGCAGCGCCGCGAGCGCGGATTCCCCGCGCGTTTTTCCCCCGTCCGTGACGGCGACGCGCGTATGCTTCCGAGCGAGGCCTTCGGCTTCCTCGCGGCAGCCTACTCCCGCGGCGATGACGACGCGCTCCGGCGCGTTATCACATGAGAGCAGCGCTTCGAGCGCACGAGCGAGCGGCGTTTTGCCGTTGATGGGCAAGGTCAGCTTGTTTCGCCCCATGCGCCGGGACGCCCCTCCCGCCAGCAGCACGGCATAGACCTTATCCATTGGGAATAATCTCGTACATCGCGGCGGCGTCGGCCTTGGCCGCGTGCTCCTGCACGCTCAAGACCTTCACGAGCATGTGTTTGCCCGCCATGAGAATGTCGAGCGTGTCGCCCGCCTTGACCTCGCTGGCGGGCTTGGCGGGCCTGCCGTTGATTTCGATTCGCCCGAGGCTCGCAGCCTCGTTGGCGACGCTGCGACGCTTAATGATGCGGGATACCTTGAGGTATTTATCCAATCTCATGCACATTCTCCTGATATTCGTTTGCCTTATTATAAACGATTGCTTGCTTGCGGTAAATCGCATAATCGGAAAACGGCCTTCGCCGTTAAAGCGAAAGCCGTTTGAATCGCGTTGATTGTCAATTTTCAATTGTCAATTGTCAATTATTCTTCCGTCGTCGTCGCGCCGAGTATGCGGTAGACCTCGGTGTTGATGGTGACGTCGGAGTCGGCCTTCCACGCGTCGAGGAGCGCCTGCCATTCGGTCTGTTCAAGCGTCGCCTTCGCGGTCTCCTCGAAATGGAGACGCAGCGTGTCGTCGAGCACGCGCACGCCCGGCGTTTCGGAGCCGACGTTGAATATGATGTGGTATCCGTCGCTGTCGGAATACGGCGCGCTGTACTTGCCCGCCTCGAGGGTGCCAAAGGTTTCCTTGGTGATGTCGCCCCAGCTGTCCTCGGTGTCGTAGTCGTTGGTGATGAGCATGCCGCGCTCGGCGTATATGCTATCGGCAGTCTTGAAGTTCTCGTTTTGCGTGTTGGCGAGCATCAGCTCCTTGAAGTCGCCGCCTGCCTCGAGCTTAGAGTAGATTTCGTCGATCTTTGCCTTGGTGGCCGCCGCGTAGGTGGCAAACAGCTCCTCGTTCTTCGCCTCCAGCGTCGCGTATTCTGTCATGATCGCCCCCATGCGCGCGGCGTTCTCCAAACTCCCGGCAATGGCCTTGGCAAAGGCAAGCTCCTGATACTCGGCCTTGAGCGCGTCCATCTTAGCCTGGTCGGCCGCGGTCTGCGCCGCGGCATACTCGGTCAGTATCGCATCCATGCGCGCGGAATTTTCACCGTCCCCCGCGAGAGCTTCGGTGAACGCAAGGTTCTGGTATTCGGTCCTCAGGGTGTCCATCTTGGTTTTGTTGGTGTTGTACTCCTCGGGAAGCGTACCCTCGAACTTAATGAAGATGTCATAAACACGGTGGTAGCCTTCGGGCACATACATCGCGGGCAGCCCCTCGCCGAGCGACTCATAGGCTTCCTGAACCGTGAGGTAAGCGGCCGGATCCTCAGTAAAGGAGGTCTTGTCGGCGTCGACCTGCGTCTGATAATCCTTCTGCAGGTCTTCCTCGCTGACGGCGAGATCTTTGAGCTGGTCCGCCTTGAGCAGCTCGCTCAGATACGAATTGGTCATATCCTCGCGGATGAATTCGGTGTATTCCTCATACGTCGCGTCGTCCTTGTTCATGTTGCTGTTGGCTTCCTCGAGGATGAGCTCCTGTATGCGCGTTTCAATATCGATGCTGTTGTCGCTCGCGTACTCGGACTCGGCCTGGGAGCGATAGTAGTCGTTCATTGCCGAGAGCTCGTCCGATATGCGCTTGTCGAGCTCGGTCTGCTGCTCGGCGGTGAGCTTGTCGAAGCCGAGTTCCTTTGCCTTGGCGACGATGAGCTTGTCCTCGACGAGCTTATTCACGATGTCGTCCTGAAACTGGTGCAGGGTTTCAGCATCGCTCGTCACATCATAGCC
This sequence comes from Clostridia bacterium, assembly GCA_033813015.1. GTDB lineage: Bacteria > Bacillota > Clostridia > Christensenellales > CAG-138 > Phil1. Next base: position 43,884 of record JAPXSN010000001.1, read on the forward strand.
GTAATATGAAAAATAAGTGACATAGCTGTCAAACAGCGCCTTGACCTCGCCGAGGGTGATCTTTTCCTCGCCGACCGTCGCGACGACGGCTTTGAGATCCAGTTCATCGTCCGTGAGCTTGCACGCTGTGATTAGGGGCAGCAGCATGAAAGCGGCCAGAAGAACGGATATCCACTTCTTCATTTGTTGTTCTCCTTCGTTTAGTCGGCTTAAGCCGCATATATTATATCATTATTGTACAATTACGCAATCGACAAGCATGTAAACAAACTGTGGCAGCATTCCGTAAAGAGTTTGCGCGTCGGACCGTGGCCTTCGTATGATAAGCGCAGGCGTGTCGGAATAAACGAGCTGCGCGCCGTCGACCTTCCCGGCGACGGATACGAGCTTGCCGCCGTCAAGCGGCGCGCCCCTGTCGAAAACAAAGCGGATCTCTCCATCCCGCACGCTCAGCTGCGTGACGTACGCGCGCGACGCCTCGGCCTTCAGAAGCGCGATGTTGATGAGGCTCTCGGTTTCCTTGGGGATATCCCCATAGCGGTCGATAAGCTCATCCTGCACGTCGTAAACGTCGTCGCGCGAGGAGATCAAAGCGATGCGCTTGTACATCGAAAGGCGGTCGGCCTCGCGCGGGATGTATTCGTGCGCAATGGAAGCGGAAACCGGCACATCCATGACCGTGTCGATGCGGACCGGCTCCGGCTCGCCGCGCGCCTCGCGCACCGCGCCCTCGACGATCTTGCAGTAAAGGTCATATCCGACCGCGGCCATATGGCCGTGCTGCTCGGGACCCAACAAATTGCCCGCGCCTCGTATCTCAAGGTCGCGCATGGCGATCTTGAAGCCCGCGCCGAATTGCGTGAACTCGCGGATGGCGCTCAGCCGCTTTTCAGCCACATCAGTCAAAACCTTATCCTTCACAAAGGTGAGGTAAGCATAGCCGAGGCGCGCCCCGCGCCCCACGCGGCCGCGGAGCTGATAGAGCTGCGAGAGACCCATCTTATCCGCGTCGTAGACAATAATGGTGTTGACGTTGGTGATGTCGAGGCCGCTCTCGATGATGGTGCTGCACAGCAGAACATCGTATGCCTGATCCATGAAGTCGAGCATCGTGCGCTCAAGCGCCCGCTCGCTCATCTGTCCGTGGGCGAAGGCGACGCGCGCCTCGGGGACGAGGTTTCGCAGATACTCCGCAAAACGCTCCATGTGCTGTACGCGATTGTAGACAAAATAGACCTGCCCGCCGCGCCCCAGTTCCTTTAGTATGGCCTCTCGCGCCATAACGTCCGAATACTCCATCACATAGGTCTGCACAGGATAGCGCTGCTCCGGCGGCGTTTCGATGACGGACATATCGCGTATGCCGGTCATGGACATATGCAGTGTGCGCGGGATGGGCGTGGCCGAAAGCGTGAGGCAGTCGACGTTCCGGCGCATCTCCTTGATCTGCTCCTTGTGGCCCACGCCGAAGCGCTGCTCCTCGTCGATGACGAGCAGGCCGAGATCCTTGAACTTGACGCTTTTGCCAAGAAGCTTGTGCGTGCCGACCACAACATCAATGCTGCCCTTGGAGAGCCCTTCGAGCGCCTGCCTTTCCTGCTGAGGCGTATTGAAGCGCGAGAGCAGTGCGACGTTTACCGGATAGCCTGCGAATCGCGCGGCGAGCGTGTTGTAGTGCTGCTGCGCGAGTACGGTCGTTGGCACGAGGAAGGCGGCCTGCTTGCCGTCCATCACGGCCTTGAATGCGGCGCGGAGCGCGACCTCGGTTTTGCCGTAGCCCACGTCGCCGCAGAGCAGGCGATCCATCACGCGCTCGCTCTCCATATCCTTTTTGATTTCGGCGATGGAGGTGATCTGATCCGGCGTTTCACGGTAGGGGAAGCTGTCCTCGAGCGTCCTTTGCCACTGCACATCCGGCGAGAAGGCGTGGCCTTTGCGGTTCATGCGATCGCCATAGAGCCGCACGAGGTCGAAGGCCAGCGCCTTAACGCCCTCGCGGGTCTTTGCGACCGTTCTCTGCCACTCGCCGGAGCCAAGCTTGGAGAGCTTAGCCTGCTCCTCCTCGCCGCCGACGTACTTCTGCACGCGGTCGAGCTGGTCGGTCGGGATATACAGCTTGTCGCCCGCGGCGTAGATAAGGTGCAGATAATCCCGCGTAACGCCCGCCGCCGTGAGATTTTCGACGCCGACAAACCGGCCGATGCCGTGTACCTCATGCACCACGAGGTCGCCGGGCGCAAGCTCCGAGAAGGCGAGCTGCGGCTTGCGCTTCCTGGCGACGGCGAGCTTCTCCCGCGCCGCGCCGTAGAGCTCGGTTTCGCTGAGGGCGATTAAGCGGATTTCGGGATACTCAAAGCCGCGTCCGATGGATTCGCCGATGATGAGGACTTCCCCGGGTACTGCGTCGCGCATGAGCCTATCCGTCACAGCGGCGTCCACTCCCGCGTCGAGCAGCATATCCTGAAGCCTGAGCGCGTGGCTTCCGGCGTAGAGGAGCGCGGTGTAGCCGTGCCTCTTCCAGTTGAGGATGTCCGCCGCGAGCGCCTCCCCGGCGCCGACGTAGCGCGAGGCGGGCCGCGTTTCGAAGCGGTACAGCTCCCTCGGACGGATGAGGCCGTAGGTGCGCGTGAGCGCGAAGAGCATGGCCGTGCACGGCGTGTCAAGCGAGCCGATCAGCTTCATCGGCGAGCCTAAAAGCTCCGCCTCCTCCGGCTCCGCCTCGCCCGCCGTGAGAAGGTTGCTTACAAGCTCGAGGTGGTTGTTGTGCGCGAGTTTAGCGCTCTCCTCCACGCGCTGCGGCTCGTCGATGAGGATGACGGTGTCCTTGGGGAGATAGTCCGTGATGTACGCTTCCGGATAAAACAGCGGCAGCAGCTTTTCCGTGCCCTGCGGCGCGATTCCCTCCTTGAGGGACTGGTACTCTGCCTCGAGGCGCGGCTTTCTGCGCATGGCGCGCATGCCGGCCTCGCGCGCTTTAGCGGTCAGCGGGACCTCGGTCGCGGGCGGTATGGCGCAGTATTCGACGTTTTCGACCGAGCGCTGGCTCGCGGGGTCGTAGGTGCGCATGGTGTCTATTTCGTCGTCAAAAAGCTCGACGCGCACCGGCAGCTCCGCCGTAATTGGAAAAAGATCAAGGTAGCCTCCGCGAAGGCAGAACTGGCCTTTGCCCTCGCACAGATCGACGCGCTCGTATCCTGCGTCTACGAGCGAGGCCGCGAGCGCACGAAGGTTGACCTTCTGGCCGAGCTTCAGGCTTTGGGTCGAGGCCATCAGCGCTTCCGGCGGCGCAAGGCGCTGCAGCAGCGCTTCCGCGGAAATGACGAGCATGAGCCGCTCTCCGGAGGCGAGCGCGGCGAGCGCTTCCACGCGGCGCGCGGCTAGACCCGCGGAAACGGCAACCGCTCTGCCGCCCAGCGGCGTTTCGCGCGCGGGCAGGTGGCGGATCTCCTTGACGTAATACGCCGCGTCCTGGGCAATGCGCGCGGCGGAGGTTTCGTTTGCACTCACGACTAAGAGCGTTTTTTTGCAGTCAGCAAACAGGCCCGCCGCGACGTGCGTGCGGTGCGCTTCACCCAGACCGAACACGGCGGCGCAGCCGGCGCCGGAGGCGAGGTTTGCCGCGAGTCTTTCGTACTCCGGGTGTTTTTTGAGTATGTTTAAGAGCGCCTGCTCAGCCATCGTTCCTCCCGGGTGCGCTCTCGTCCTGCCTCTGAGGCTTCTCTTCCTCGGCCTCTTTCTTTTTGCCGTTGTGCGCGCGCTTGTTGAAGCGCGCCTGCGCCTCGCTGAGCCTGCCCGCGACGATGAGTTCTGCGGCGTCAGCGGCGGTAAAAATAGCGGATTTGAGCTTTTCCAGCTCCTCGCCGGCGGGCTTGCTCAAGACGTGCGCAACAATATCCCGCTCGCCCTCCGGCGCGCCTATGCCCACGCGCACGCGCGCAAAATTATCGAACCCGAGCTGGTAAATTACGCTCTTCATGCCGTTGTGCGAGCCGGAGGAGCCGCCTTCGCGCACGCGGATGGTGCCCAAAGGAATGTCTGCGTCGTCGTATATGACCAAGAGCTGCGCAGGCTCGACCTTAAACCAGTTGACAAGGTCGCGCGCAGCCCAGCCGGAATTGTTCATGAACGTCAGGGGCTTGGCAAGCACGACCCGCTCGTCGCCGATACGGCCTTCTCCGAATACGCTCCTGAAGTTCTCGCGGCGTATGTCTATGTTGTGCCGCGACGCGAGCGCGTCGAGCGTCATGAAGCCTATGTTGTGTCGCGTCATGGCGTATTCCCTGCCGGGGTTGCCGAGGCCGATGATGACGAACATGCGTTTTCCTCCTGTTCGGGCGGATAAGGGGACGGGGGTAATTGACAATTGATAATTGACAATTGACAATCAAAGGACGACGCCGCGGGCGGGACGGAAACCGTCCCCGTTTTGGCTTTCCTTCACGCGCACACGCCCTCATGCGTCGTCGCATGGGGGTGCGCAAGGGTATTATATCGAAACCGGTAAGATTTCACAATGGGGAATCCGCGCGAATCAAGGCGGTTGCGCGGGGCAACGGGCGGCCGCGCAGGACCGCCTTACCGCGCCGCTACGCAATCATAAACCGCGCGGGAAACCGCGTGAATAGCCCGGTCGAACTCCGGCGCGCAAACGCCGTTGGCGAGAATGCACACGACATATGGCCGCACACCGAAGACGAGACCCACGTCGTTGGTGATGCCCTCGTCCTCCCCCGTCTTATGCGCAACATCCACATAGCGCGGCAGCGGCAGGGGCAGCTTGCCGCCGAGCCTCTGGTCGAGAAGGATGTCGAGCATTTCCGCCGAGGCCTCCTTCGACACGAGCTCACCCCGATGGATCAGCTCAAGAAGCCGCCCCATGTCCGCGGCGGAAACGGTGTTTTCGAGGCCGCGCGCAGAGGCTTGCGCGTCGAACAAAAGTCTGTTGAGGCGCGTGCCGGAAAGGCTGAGGCGCACGAAGTTCGCGTTGATCTCATCCATGCCGAGGCGTTTGATGACGAGGTTCGTCGCCGTGTTGTCGGAAAGGCAGATCATCAGCTTCACGAGGTCGAGAAACGTGACCTCAATGCCTTCGTGCAGGAAGTTTAGCGCACCGCAGCCGGGCAGTTTATGCTCGGGGCGTATCGCGTAGCGCTCATCCCGTCCGACCAGCCCCTCCTCCATCTGCCGGAAGGCTTCCGCCATGACGGGCAGCTTGATGACGCTCGCCGCAAGCAGGGGCGTTTCGCCGTTCTCCGCAAACGTTTCGCCCGTTTCCAAATCCTTGAAATAGAAGCCGACCTTCCCGCCCAATGGCCGGAACGGCGCGAGGATGGTGGAATCCATTGTTTTCTCCTTATAACGGGCGGCCACGCAGGGCCGCCCCTACAGTTCCCGCCCGCAGGCGGCGTTCTTTTGATTGTCACTTGTCAATTTTCAATTGTCAATTATCCCCGGCCGATATAGCCCTCGGGCGGGGGACGCCCTCGGACACTAGGCTGCGGCCGTCGGAATCCGCCCCTACTTGCTGCTGCGAAGATAACTCAGTATCGCCTCGACGCTTCTTTCCTCCACGTCGATGAAGTTATCCCGCTCGAAGATCGCGCCGAGCTCGTGCGCGTCCGAGGAATACAGCGCATGGTAACGCCAGAGTTCGGCCCGCTCCGGCACGGGCAGGGCGCGGTAGACCTCCACAGAGGTGAAACGCGGCTCCGGCGGGATGAAGCCGAGGTTGTTGATGAGCGAGTTCGAGGTGCGGTTGATGTGCGCGGGTACGGGCACGCCGCCGTGTGCGCGGCAAAGCGCGGCAAGCTCCTCTATGGAAAGGTCGGTCGACTGGATGAGCAGCTTCGATTCGGTCGCGATGATTTCGTCTTGCGCGTCCATCACGGCCTGCTCGCCGAAGAAGGAGGGCATGTTGGGCTGGTCGGGCAGACGCGCGTAAAGCGCATCCCCGAGGCTGAGCGCGGCCTCCAGCGTGGGCAGATAGCAGAGCACGTGCACCTCCTCGCGCGTTTCTGCCTCGATGGCGGGCAGAAGAAGAAGGCCGCATTCATCCGCGACCTTCTGTATGGCGGGAAGGTTTTTCGCACTGTTGTGATCGGATACCGCGATGACGTCCAGACCCTTCAGTCGCGCCATGCCCGCGATGTTGTTCGGCGTCATGAGCATGTCCGCGCAGGGCGATAGGCAGGAATGGATGTGCAGGTCCGCGGCGAGCTTCACTTTATGCCCCGACGCCCGCTTCGTACATCAGCCCCACGATCTTGTAGGCGGAAAGCGGCGAGGAAATCACGGCCACGCCGACCTCGTCCGCCCGGGCGAGCGATTCCGCGTTGACTTCGACGCTCTCCGGCCAGACGACGCAAGCCATTTCGTGCAGCGAAGCCACGGCCACGACGTTGAGGTGCGTCTGCACTGTGACCCACGCACAGCCCTCGCTTCCGCGCGCCATGACCCAACTTAAAAGGTCGCATACGCAGCCGCATTGGATCTCTTTCTCCCCGTGTAAGGAGAGGACTTTTCCTTCTATGAGCGTCGCAAGCTCTTTTACGGTCATGTTTGTCCTCCGATGTTATCCTCGTTTGTTCGCTCCTGCGAGATCCACCATCTCCTGCGCCATCTGGCGCACCTTGTCGCGCATCTTGAAAATGCAGTCCATCTCGACCGCGCTGCCCTTGACGATGTCCTCCGCGAGCGTGCGGCAGGTGGGCGAACCGCAGGAGCCGCAGTCAAGCCCCGGCAATGTCCGCGTGATGGCCTCGAGCCGCTCCGTCATGCGCGCCGCCTCGACCACATCGTCCGAAAGCTTCAAAATATCGTGCGGCTTCACTTGCTGCTCGAAGCGGATCAGGGAGGAATCGAGGTATTTCAGGATGTGCTCGTCGGTCTCAAGCTCCACGCGCGGCTGAGAATAGGCGATTCTGCGGTTGCGGTTCTTGGCGACGAACTGATTCTCAAAGTTCAGCGGGCCGCCGATGCAACCGCCGCTGCACGCCATCCCCTCGAAGAGCTGCAGGTCGCGCAGCCTTTCGTTTTCGATTTCCTCAAGGCACTGTATGATCGAGTAGATGCCGTCTGCGGCGAGGTAGTGCTCGGTGCCGACCGCGGCCGAGAAGCCGCCCACGACCGCCGCGCCGAGGCCGAACGCGCCCGAGGGGAACATTGCGGCGGCGCTCTGCTTCTTTTCCACCTTGCCCATGAGGGAGATGACCCGCGCGTACACGTCGCGCGAGGCGAACACGCCGTCGAGCTCGCTCTTTTTGATGCCCAGCGGATTCCTGACATGCGTGGTCTCCGCGGCGCAGGGCGATATGTAGTATGCGCCTACCTGCTCTATTGGTACGCCCACGGCCTGCGCGAATTCGCGCTTGGCGATGCGCGCGGCGACCTCATTGGTCGGCAAGAAGGGCGAAAGGTTATCTATGAGGTTCGGATAGAGCGCGGCGACGAGCCGCGGCACCACGGGGCAGTTGGCCGAGATGAGTGGAAACACGGCGTCCGACGTCTTGAGATAGCGGCGCGTCGCCTCCGCGATGATCTCCGCGGCCTTGGCCTCTTCGTAGATGGCGTCAAAGCCCAGCGCGTAGAGCGATGGGAAGAGCTCCCCCGGCGAGGTCAGCGTACGGAACTGCGCGTAAAACGAGGCCGATGGGATGCAGATGTTGTACTTGAACTCGCCCAGCGCTTCGAGCGGCGTGGTCACAGACACCACCGCGTGATGGTGGCAATATACGATGCAGCGCCCGCAGTCGATGCAGCGATCCGACAGAATGCGCGCCTTGCCCTGCTGCACGCGGATGGCCTCCGTCGGGCAGGTCTTGATGCAGCTCGTGCAGCCCACACATTTTCGTTTATCTATTCTGACCGAATGGGTATACATTTATTTTCCTCCGTCACCGGGCAATAGGCGGTACTGCGAGCGGATGGTCGTGCCCGCGTCGACTGCCGATTCGATGTCGAACTCATGGCTGTGCCGACGGATATTGGGCAGCCCCATGCCCGCGCCGAAGCCCATGTTGCGCACCTCCTGCGTCGCCGTGGAGTATCCCTCCTGCAGCGCGAGGGAGATGTCCGGAATGCCCGGCCCGCAGTCCGCGCTTGTCAGGTGCAGTCTGTCCGGGAAAATCTCAAGCGTGAGGCTCCCGCCGTCCGAGTGGATGACAAGGTTCAACTCCAACTCATAGGAGGCGATGGCCACATCCCGTATGATGGCGGGATCGATGCCCATGCGCTTGAGCGTGTTCTTCATGGCGCGGGAAGCATCCCCCGCCGTGGCAAAGTTCCCCCTCTCGACGCGATAGCTCTCGCGATAAATCGGCTCCGCCATGATTACCTCAAGCAGCTCCGCAGGCCCGCTTCGTAGAGCACGCCGCAGGCTGTAAAGAGGGTCTTGTCCGTATTTAAAATAATGATGTTCAGCTTGCGCGCGTCCGAAATGATCCCCTCAGGCACGGACTTGCCGCGCACGAATACCACACAGCGTATGTCGAGCATTTCCACCGTGCGGATCACATGCTGGTTTACGGTTCCCGTAAGCACCAGCGTGCTTTGATTCAGAGGGTAGGCGAGCATGTCGCTCATCATATCCGCGCCGAATGCGGAGCCTATCTCTACCTCCTCGAGATATTCCGCCCCGCAGAGCACCTCCGCATTGAGTATCCGCCTGATCTCCGTTGCCTTCATGAGCCCCGCTATCCCGCCAGCGCCTTTGTGAGGGCGGCGTATTGATCCGTGATATTTAGATAAGTATACTTCATTGTCGCCGAAAAATCTACTGTGCTTTGATATTCGCCCGCAGCAAGCGTTTCCAGAGACGCGCGCAGCGCCGCGTACGCGTCCAATATGCGCGAGAGTGCGCCGTCGTCCGGCGCGAAGGATGCGAGCGGCTTCATCTCGGTTTCGAGCGCCAGAAGGATTGCCTCGGCCTTCGCCTTGCCCTGCTCCAAGGTGAGCGCGTCCTTATCGAAGTCTATGCAGGCCCGGGCGAGACTCCCGCGGGCGTTAGCCAGCGCGTCGAAGCCCGCGCGCACGCCGGGCATGGAATCCTTGGGCGCGGTCACGCGGAACACCGCGGATGCCGACGAAAGCGTATAAACGGTGCAGTCCGTGCCCTCCGCGACGAGGCGGTCCTTGACGCTTTTGGCGCTGTCATAATCCTCATAACCCGCGGCCATGACTCGGTAGCGCGTTTCCCCGCTCGACACATCCTCAAGTATGTAGCCCGCGCCTCCGCGCGCGCGCAGCATCGCCGCCGTCGTTTCGGCGTTCTGCTTTGAGGTGAACGCGCCCATTTGCAGCATATAGCATTGCACGCCCGGGAAGGTCAGCTCGGCGCTCGCAGGCGCGGCGTCACCTTCCGAAAGGTCTATGGAGACCGCGCCGCCGCTTTCGGAAGGATCATCCAAAGACTCCCCATCCTTGCCGTCGGTCTTGTCCCCCGCAAAAAACGAGACGACGGGCGCCATGACGTTTTTTGCCACCCACTCCCCCGCGTTCGACGACGCGATGATGTATACGATGCCCGCAATCAGCAGCAGCGTGATGACCGCGCCGCCTGCCGAGCCACCGCCGGATGCGCGCACGGAACTGGAGCGCCGCCGCGCACGCGCACGCCTTCTCCTGCGTCTGTATTCCATATATACCTCCATAAACGCATTCGTTTGGCTATACATATGAGCGTTGTCCAAAAAACTTTCCACACTTTGCAAATGGCGGGAATTTGTTTTAAAATGGCTTCATGGACGAGCGCGCGCGCAACCGACCCCCCCGCCTCGCGCCGCGCCTCGGAACGGCGCTGGCGCTGCTGCCCCGCGCGGAAACGCTCGTGGACGTCGGCTGCGACCACGGCAGGCTCTGCCTCGCGGCGCTGCGCAAGGGACAGTTCCGCCGCGCCGTCGCCGTCGACATCAGCGAAGCCTCCCTTGATAAAGCGCGCGCGCTGTTCGCAAAATCCGGCCTTACAGCCGAATTCATCCGTGCGGACGGCCTCGCTCCCCTTGATCTCGCGTCGTATGGGGATTATGCCGTGGCGCTGCTTGGCATGGGCGGCGAACTCATCGCGGACATCCTCAAAAAGGGCGCGTCCGCCGCGCAAACCGCCAAGGCGCTCGTTTTGCAGCCTATGGGCGGCGAACGGGAGCTTAGGAGCTTCCTTTTCGAACATGGCTACGCCGTCTTGGACGAGGCGAGCGTTCTCGACGCGGGCAGGTATTATCAGCTCATCCTCGCTCGGCATTGTCCGGAGGCAGTCGTCCCCTATGCGGATGACGCGCTGCTCGAATTCGGCGCAATCAATTACGCGAAGCGGCAGGACGCGCTCAAGGCGCTGCTTGAAAAGGTATGCGCGAGCCGCGCGCGGCGCATGGAGCGTGCGAAGCGCAGCGGCGTCGTCCCGGAGGCGCTCGAACGGGAGCTTTGCGGGGTTCAAAGATTATTGGAGCATTGGGAGGAGAACACATGAAGCTCAGGGATTTTCTCGCGGCGCTTGAAACCGTCGCGCCGGCAATGCTTGCGATGGCGGGAGACAACGTCGGCCTGCTCGTCGGCCCCGACCACGACGAGATACAAACCGTGCTCGTCGCGCTCGACTGCACGCCCGATACGGCCAAGGAGGCAGCCGAGCTCGGCGCGGACCTGCTGCTCACGCACCACCCGGTCTTTTTCAACGGCGTCAAGCGCTTTTTGCCGGACGACCCCGAAACGGCCGGAGCGTACGTTCTCGCGCGGCACGGCATCGGCCTCGCGTCGGCGCACACCAACCTCGACACGGCGCAGGGCGGCGTCAACGACGCGCTCGCGCAGGCGCTCGGTGTGCGGGATGCGGTTCCCTTCGGCGCGGACGGCATGGGGCGCATGGGTGCGCTCGAAGCCCCGATGAAGCTCGGCGACTTTGCGGCCTTCGTCGCGGACGCGCTCAACGCGGCGGTTCGCTTGTGCGGGGATGATGGAAAGCTTGTTTCCCGCGTCGCGATGATAGGCGGAGCCGCGGGCGAACGCTTCCCCGAGGCGCGCAATGCAGGCGCGGACGTCTACGTCACGGGCGAGTGCAAGCACCATCACGCGCTCGCGGCGATGGCACTGGGCTTTGCCGTCATCGACGCGGGACATTATGAAACAGAAAACGTCGTGCTCGCCGCTTTGATAAAACGTTTACAGGAGCTGACGCCTGGTGTACAATATCATTTGACGCGTAGCGAAAAACCGTCCCTCAGGAAGCTCTGAGGGCGTTTTGCGCCCGCTATCGAAAACCGGAGGTGGCAACATGAAAAAACTCGACGCGCTTTGGAAATATCAGCAGACGGAGCTCGTGCTTGAGCGGCTGGACAGCAGGGTCAAGACGACGCCCGCCAGGCTCAAGCTCAACAAGCTGCACCAGTACCTGACCGAGCAGCAAAGCTCCATCAGCGGCCTTAAAAAGAACATCGAAGCGCGCAAGGGCTCCGTGGATAAACTCGCCGCGCACGTGGAAGATCTGGAGCATAAATATGAGCTTGAGCTTTCCGAATTTTCCGTTATGAAGGACGACGAGGAGGTCACCGCAGAGGAAATGACCGAGAGCCGCAGATCCGTGGAGGCGCTGATGTCCCGCATGGACAGCGCGCGCCGCGAGCTGTTCGACACCCTCGCGTGGATCGAGAAGGCGGCCAACGATTATAAAGAGACCTACGCCAAGGCCGCCAAGGCCAAGAAGGAATACGACGAGGTGCGCGCGCTGTGCGAGCAGGAGCTTGCCGACGCGCAGCCCCGGATTGAAGAGGCTAAGCGCGCGCTCGAGGCTGCCTCCCTGAAGGTGGACGCGGCGCTCATGGAGCGCTACCTAAAGATTAAAAATCACCACGCCGTGCCCATGGCAAGGGTGGAAAACGACCAGTGCGGCGGCTGCAACATGGCGCTTTC
>JAPXSN010000002.1:0-55038 GCA_033813015.1 Clostridia bacterium
GTTTATTATATCTCAACTAACTCTGGGACTGGTACAAGGATTGGGGGGCAGGTCAACGAGGTAGCGCACCGCCTCGCGCAGCGTCGTGCGGCTGACGCCGAGCTGCTGAGAAAGGTCGTTTTCGTTGGGCAGCTTTTCGCCCGGTGCGAAGGCTTTTTGCAGCACGATCATGCTGTACAGCTCGTTGGCCGTGCGTTCCGACAGACTGCTGCTTCCGTTTGCCATGCGGGTGCCCTCCATACATATATTGCGGAATTATACATCATATATTCTTCCGTTTTAAGGCCGCAGCCTGCGTCCTTTGCTTGACATAATACATCATATCATATAGTCTGTTGTCAGACAAATAATCATATCATAATACATCGAGAGAATTCGGGAGCAACATATGACGCTGACTTTGGATGCCCTGACCCGTGCTCGTTACGCCGTAAGACCGGTCGTCGCCGTCGCGGCGGCGCAGGACGCGTGTGTGCTTCATGCGCTTCGCGAGGCGGTGGATCTTGAACTGTGCGACGCGCTGCTCGTTGGCGACGCGGACGCGATCCGTGACATCGCCGCGCGCGAGGAAATCGACCTTTCCAAAATGGAAATACTCCCCTGCCCCGATGAGAAGGAAAGCTGCAGGAAGGCCGTGCGCCTCGTGCACGACGGCAACGCGCAGGCCGTTATGAAAGGACTCGTGGGCACGGCGACCATACTTCACGAGGTGCTCGATGCGTACTACGGCCTGAGGAAGAACAAGCTGCTCTCCTACGTGAGCGTCTTCGAGCTGCCCGGCTTCGACAGGCTCATTTATCTGACGGACCCGGCGATGAACATGTACCCCGAGCTTGAGGATAAGAAGCACATTATTGAAAACTCGCTTGAAGTCGCCAAAGCCCTCGGCAACAAGCGCCCCATCGTGGCGTGCCTGTGTGCCATAGAGCATGTCAACCCCAAAATGCGCTGTACGCTGGACGCCGCGGAGCTCGTGCGCATGAACCGCGAGAGCGAAATTGAGGATTGTATCGTGACGGGCCCGCTCGCGCTGGACAACTGCCTCTACCGCGAGGCGGCTCTCCACAAGGGCATCGAGGACCCATACGCCGGGCGGGCGGATATCCTGCTCGCGCCCGAGATAGAAACCGGCAACGCGCTCTACAAATCCTTCGCACTTGTGGCGGGAGCACCGCATGCGGGCGTGCTTGTGGGCGCATCCGCGCCCGTGATCCTCACAAGCCGTGCGGATGAGCAGAGCACGAAGCTTCGCTCCATAGCCCTTGCGATGCGCATGGCATACGAAAGGATGAGCTGATATGGCATATCGCGTGCTGGCCATCAACCCCGGTTCGACCTCGACTAGAATAGCTGTATATGTGGGAGAAACCCCCCTTTTTGAAGTCACTCTCCGGCACAAGCCCGAGGAGCTGGCGGCCTGCGAGGGCTTCGCGAAATCGCTTGCATTTCGGCAAAGCATCGTATTGCGCGAGCTCGCGGAGCGCGGCGTGCCCACAGGCTCGCTCGACGCGGTGATTGGCCGGGGCGGCATGCTGCGCCCCATCGAAGGCGGCGTATACGCCGTGAACGAACGCATGCTCGAGGATTTACGCGCGTGCAAATGCGGGGAGCACGCCTCCAACCTCGGCGCGTTCCTCGCCGACGACATTGCCGCGAGCGCGAACCTGCCCGCATACATCGCCGACCCGGTCGTGACCGATGAGATGTGCGATCTCGCGCGGCTTTCGGGCCACCCGGAGATCGTGCGCGTTTCCGTGTTCCATGCGCTCAACCAAAAGGCCGTAGCGCGGCGCTACTGCCTCAACAACGGCCTGAAATACGAGGAAATCAGCCTTATCGTCGCCCACATGGGCGGTGGCATCTCAGTAGGCGCGCACGACAAGGGCCGCGTCGTCGACGTGAATGATGGACTCGGCGGGGACGGCCCATTTAGCGCGCAGCGCTGCGGCGGCTTGCCCGCCAAGGCGCTTGTCCGCCTTTGCCTCAAAAAGAACCTGCCCGCGGCGGACATGATCCGCGAGCTCAACACGCAGGGGGGTCTGCTCGGCTATCTCGGCACGGACGACGGGCGCGAAGTGCACCGCCGCGCCCTTTCGGGCGACGAGCGGGCGCGCCTCGTCTACGAGGGCATGGCCTACCAAGTCGCCAAGGAAATAGGCGCGTGCGCCGCCGCGCTCAAAGGAAACGTCAGTATCATCATCCTCACGGGCGGCTTTGCTTATGACGAAATGCTCACGGGTTGGATTATGGAGCGCGTGAGCTTCATCGCAAAGGTCGTCGTCATGCCCGGCGAGGACGAGATGCGCGCGCTGTGCGAGGCTGCCTACCGCGCACTTGACGGCGACGAGCCTATCAAGGTATATTAGGGGATATGGAAAGCCGACTTACTATCGTAACGGGTCATTACGGCAGCGGCAAGACGGAGTTTGCGGTGAATTACGCCGTGTTTCTCTCTCGCACCGGACACGCCGTGACACTCGCCGACCTCGACATCGTGAACCCCTACTTTTGCTCGCGCGAACGCAAGGCGGAGCTTGAGACCGAGGGCGTGCGGGTCATCCTCTCCCTGGGCGGCAACGCGGATCTTCCCGCCGTCAATCCAGCCGTGAACGCGCTCTTTGAGCCCGGCGTCTGCGGCGTTATGGACGTCGGCGGCGACCCGTCAGGTGCGCGCGTACTCGGCCGCTTTGCCGCAAGGATACGCGAGACCGATCACGAGCTTCTCTGCGTCGTAAACTTCAACCGCCCGGAAACAGCGACGCCGCAAAAGGCGGAAGCATATCTTCGCGAGATCGAGCGCAGCGCGAAGCTCAGCGTTACGGGGCTCGTGCACAACACGCACCTGTGCGGCGACACGACGGCGGAGGACGTCATGCGCGGCGCAATTCTCGCGCAGGAACTATCCGAGCGAACGGGCATCCCGGTGCGCTTCCACGCGTTCGCGCGCGGGCTGACCAATGCGCTCAGCATCTCCACGGGCGCATTGTTCCCGATGGATATTTATATGAAAAAACCCTGGGAAATCGAGCCAACGGAGGAATAAACGGCATGGCAGGAAAAGTGAGCTTCGACCGGAACCGCTGCAAGGGCTGCGAGCTGTGCGTCGCCGTATGTCCCAAGCACATCATCGCGCTGGACGCTTCCACCAACGTCAAGGGCTACCACCCCGCGAGCGTGGAGCGCATGGAGGAATGCACGGCCTGTGCCTCCTGCGCACGCATGTGCCCCGACAGCGTCATTACCGTGGAAAGGGTGTGAGGAACATGGCAAAGGAACTCTGGAAGGGAAACGAGGCGGTCGCCGAAGCCGCCATCCGCGCGGGCTGCCGCTATTTCTTCGGCTACCCGATCACGCCGCAGAACGAGATACCCGAGTATCTCTCCCGCCACCTGCCCGAGCACGGCGGCTGTTTCGTGCAGGCGGAAAGCGAGATTGCGGCCATCAATATGGTCTACGGTGCTGCGGGCGCGGGCGCGCGCGTGATGACCTCCTCCTCCTCCCCCGGCATCAGCCTCAAGCAGGAAGGCATCACCTATATTGCCTGCGCGGAACTGCCCGCGGTCATCATCAACATGATGCGCGGCGGGCCGGGCCTAGGCAACATTGCGCCCTCTCAAGCGGATTATTTTCAGGCGACGCGCGGCGGCGGCAACGGGGATTACCGTACTGTCGTGCTCGCGCCCGCGACCATACAGGAGGCCGCGGATTTCACGCAGGAGGCCTTCGACATTGCGGATTATTACCGCACGCCCGTCGTGGTGCTCGCAGACGGCATGATCGGCCAGATGATGGAGGCCATAGAGTGGAGAAAGCCCATGGAGCGCAACCTGCCGCCTAAGGACTGGGCGACCGACGGCTCCAAGGGCAAGCGGCCGCACAACGTGATCAACTCTCTTTTCATCGACGCGAAGGACTGCACCGTACAGAACAGGAAGCTGCAGGAAAAATACGACCGTATTACGGAAAACGAAATCCGCTACGAGGAGTTCATGGCCGACGATGCGGCGATCCTCTTCGTTGCCTACGGCACCACCGCGCGCATCGCGCGCGCCGCCGTGCTCAACCTTCGAAAGAACGGCGTTAAGGCGGGGTTGTTCCGCCCCGTCACGCTTTGGCCCTTTCCCGAGAAAGCGCTCCACGATTGTGCGGCGAGGGGGAGCGTCAAGGCCGTCATCGACGTGGAACTGAGCATGGGTCAGATGATCGACGACGTGAAGATCGCGCTAAGCGGCATAAAGCCCGTCCGTTTTGTCGGGACGGGCGGCGGCACGATTCCTGTACCGCAAGATCTCATCGATGAGGCGTACAAGGCTTTGGGGAGGTGCGAAAAATGAGCATCGTCTATCAGAAATCAAAGGGGCTTACCGACGCCGAGATGCACTATTGTCCCGGCTGCACGCACGGCGTGGTACATAAGCTCGTGGCCGAAGCGCTCGAGGAGCTGAATCTCGTGGGCACCGCCGTGGGCGTCGCCCCGGTAGGCTGCTCGGTATTTGCTTACAACTACTTCGCCTGCGATATGCACGAGGCCGCGCACGGGCGCGCGCCCGCCGTTGCCACGGGCATCAAGCGCGTACATCCCGAGCTTGCCGTGTTCACCTACCAGGGGGACGGTGACCTCGCGGCCATCGGCACGGCTGAGATTGTCCACGCGGCCATGCGCGGGGAGAAAATCACGACTGTGTTCGTCAACAACGCCATTTACGGCATGACGGGCGGCCAGATGGCGCCGACCACACTCGTGGGTCAGAAGGCAACGACCGCGCCCTTCGGCCGACAGAAGGAGCACTACGGATCCCCCATTCGCATGGCGGAACTGCTTTCGACCATAGACGGCTGCGTTTACGCGGAGCGTGTGGCGGCCGTGGACGTGCCCAACATACTCAAAGCGAAAAAGGCCATCAAAAAAGCGTTCCAACTCCAGAAGGCAGGCGCGGGCTTCACCTTCGTCGAGGTTCTTTCGACCTGCCCGACCAATTGGGGTTTAACGCCGCTCGAAGCCATCGCGTGGCTCAAGGCGAACATGATCCCGTACTTCCCGCTTGGCGTGTATGCGGACAGATCGGAGGCGAAGTAGCATGCCGCACGAGATCGTCATTTCAGGCTTCGGCGGGCAGGGCGTTATGGCCATGGGCAAGACCTTGGCCGAGGCGGGCATGAAGGAAGGGCTTTCCGTGAGCTGGCTGCCCAGCTACGGCCCGGAGATGCGCGGCGGCACGGCCAACTGCTCCGTGGTTTTGAGCGAGGCGGAGATCATCTCCCCCATGGTGCAGAACCCGACCGAGCTCATCGCCATGAACAAGCCCTCGCTCGTGAAGTTTGAGCCGCTGATGGTGCCGGGCGGAAAGCTCTTTGTCAACAGCAGCATCATCGAGCTCAAGGCTTCGCGGCAGGACATCGCGACATATTACATCCCCTGCCTCTCCATCGCGGATGAGCTGGGCAACATCAAAGTCGCCAACATGGTCATGCTCGGCGCGTACATCGGCGCGACGGGCCTGCTCAAGACCGAAACCATACGCGAGATGCTCGCGCATATGTTCACGGGTTCTAAGGCGGCGCTCGTGGAGCTCAATATCGAGGCGCTGCGCCGGGGCGCGGCGTGCGTTAAGGAGGCGTAACCATGGAAATCCCCATTACACGTACTGCCTCGCCCAAAGCGAAGTTTACGGATGAGAGCAAACTCGGCTTCGGCGTCGTGTTCACAGACCACATGTTCATCGCCAACCACGACGAGGAGCGCGGCTGGTATGACCCGCGCATCGTACCCTATCAGCCGCTTGCCATCGACCCGGCCTCGCCCGTGCTGCACTATTCCATCGAGATTTTCGAGGGCCTAAAGGCGTATCTCTACGAGGACGGCGAGGTGGGCCTGTTCCGCCCCGAAGAGAATGCCAAGCGCATGAACCGCAGCGCATACCGCATGTGCCTGCCCCCCATCGACGAGCAGTTGCAGCTTGACGCCATCGAAACCCTCGTGGATCTCGAGCGGGACTGGATGCCGCACACGCCGGGCACCGCGCTCTACCTTCGCCCGACGATGATCGGCGACGGTTGCAGGCTGGGCGTGCACTCCGCGCAGAAGCACATCTTTTTCATCATCTGCTCCCCATCGGGCGCGTACTATCCCAACGGCATCAAGCCCGTGCGCATCCACATCGAAGATGCGTATGTGCGCTCGGTACGCGGCGGCACAGGCAACGCCAAGACGGGCGGCAACTACGCAGCGAGCCTGCGCGCGGCGAGCATCGCCAGAGAAAAGGGCTTCGACCAAGTGCTTTGGCTTGACGGGCGCGAGAACCGCTATATTGAAGAAGTCGGCGCCATGAACACGATGTTCGTCATCGACGGCGTGCTCACCACCCCCGCCATCAACGGCAGCATACTCGAGGGCATCACGCGCATGAGCGTGCTCGAGCTTGCCGATGAGTTCAGCCTCAAGGTATGCGAGCGTGCAATCCCAGTCGACGAGCTGTTCGAGGCAAGCCGCGCAGGCGCGCTGACAGAAGCCTTCGGTACAGGTACGGCGGCGGTCATATCCCCCATCGGCGAGCTCGAATACAAGGGCAAGGCCATTTACCTCGGCGACGAGATCGGCCCCGTCGCAAAGCGCATGTACGACACGCTCACAGGCATACAAAGCGGTCGCTTGGCTGATTCCCGCGGCTGGACGCGCATCGTGCCCGGAAAGGGCCGCTGAAATTCGCGATCTAATCAACAACTACGCGGGCCGTCCGGAATGGACGGCCCGCGCCGACTATCATAAAAGTCCGCATAAGCAGGGCTTTTATGCTTTAGTCTCACATTGTCAGCCGCCCATGAGCCCTGACGGATCAAAAAAAGCCGCGAGCGCGCGCATGCGTTCCCCGCGCCGCTTGCGCGAGGGCGAATCGTCCCACGGGCGCAGTAGTTTGCCCTCCCCGTATTCGGGCGTGCGCACTTCTCCGAATCTTTCAGCCGTTTGGACGAAATCGCGGAGTAGCTCTATGCATTTCCCGCGATCGCCTTCTCCGCGCGGGCAAAGCGAAATATGGAGCCGATTTTCAAACAAATGGCCGTATATCGCGCCGTTAAGCCCGCCTTGCAATATTCCCTGACAATATGCGCTCAAGCTTTCGGCAAAGCGCGCCGGTTCTGCCGAGAAGCAGGCATTGAGCCTGCGCCCTCCCTGCGTGTCCGGCCGAGAATGGAGGGCCTCCACAAGCCTGTGCCGCATATCGCGCAGCCTTTTTACGGCGAGGCCGTTCTGCGCCCAAGTGTCCTCGCCGTTCCCGCCCGCCTGCGCAAGCAGCCCGAGCAGCGCCTCGAGCATGCCTTCGAGCGCGCTGGAAGCGTCGCCGCGAAGCTCGACATAGAGCGCGGCCCGCGCGGCTTTCGGGAAAGTGGGGAGACCTGAGCGCGAGTCGCCTTCCTCGCCGCCAAGAGCGATCAGTTCCAGCGCACGGCCGTTGAAGTATTCGCAGGCGAACAGCCATTCCGCGTGTGATTCCCGCCATTCGTAAAGCCGCCGCGCAAAGGCGAGCGCAGCATCGTCATCCCCAAAGAAAAACACGATGCCCCAGCGCTGCGCATACTCAGGCAGAGCCAGCAATCGGAAATCTGCTGCAATGCCCAGCCGCCCCTCGCTGCCGGAAAGAAAATCAATGAGATCGTCGCCCTCGTCCATACCGGCGAGGCTTCTATCCAAACGCCGCCCGTCGGGCAGCAGGCAGTCCGTTTCGCCAAAGCGGTATTCTCCCTTGGCGATGCTCCATATTTCACCCGCGGGCGTCACCCAAGTCAAAGCTTCGACGAAGCTGCTCATGCGCCCGAAGCGAAGTCCACCCAGCCCCGAAGCAGCGGTCGCGTACACGCCGCCGATCGTCGCCGACGTTTCGGTGGGGTCGGGCGGGAAGAACATGCCGCAGGAAGTCGCCTCTGCCTCGATTTGCGCGAGCGCGACGCCCGCTTGCGCGTAAAGTAGCGCACGGCCGTTGCTCCAGGTCAGTTCCGGCGCTTCAGTCATGCGCGTTAGGCTGATCACCAGGCCGCCCTGCGGCACAGCTCCGCCCGCAAGTCCCGTGCGTGCGCCCTGAATTGTAACGCGGCCTCCGTCCTGCGCGGCCTGCCGGAGCGCTTGGGAAAGCTCCGCCGCGCTTTTGGGAAAAACGATCGCCTCCGCGTGGCCCGAAAGCCGCGATTCATCGCTCAGATACCCTTCGTATTTGGGAAAAACCGGTTCAGGCCCCACGCTCCACCCTCCGTTTCGACAACATCCGAAAATCTGCTTTCGTTGGAAAAACCGCCGCATTCCCCGGCGGTTTGCTTTATTCTAACATAAAAAAGCGAAACGCGCTTACGCTTCCCTCCCCTCCGCGCGAATTTATAGGCAGGGCTCGCGCAAAGCGCAAACAAAACCGATGCCGTTTGAACCGGAGTCGGCCTACGGAATCGCATGCTGCGCCGGGGATTCCTTAGCACATGAGCGGGAAAAGCTCCTTCACGGAAGGATAAATCCTGCGGAACTCGCGATAGCGCCCCTCGTAGCGCGCCGCGATTTCGGGATTCGGCTTCACCGTGCCGTTCGCCCGAACTATGCGGGCCGCGACGTCGGCTACGGATGCGTATTCGTTGCAGGCAACCGCTGCGAGCATGGCCGCGCCGAGGCCCGGCCCCTCCTCCGCGGCGATAGTGTCGAGCTCAAGGTTCAAAACATTTGCGAAGATGCTCCTCCACAGCGGGCTTTTCGCGCCGCCGCCACAGATTTTACTGCGCGCAATGGGGATGCCGATGGATCCGGCGACCTCCAATGAATCGCGTACGCCGAAAGCCACGCCCTCAAGCACAGCCAGCGTCATGTCAAGACGCGTGGTATCCATGCTCATGCCGATAAAGGCGCCGCGCGCGGCGGGGTCGTTGTGCGGAGAGCGTTCGCCCATGAGGTACGGCAGGAAAAAAACATGGTTGCGCCCGAGCATATCATCCGTAATCCCCGCCTGCTCGGCCGTGAAATCCGAGGTTTTAAGGATGCTTTCTGCCCACCACTTGTTGCAGGAGGCGGCTGAAAGCATGCAGCCCATCAAATGATATGCCCCATCCGCGTGCGCGAAGGCATGCAGCGCGTTGTTAGCGTCCACGCGGAAGCGCTCGCTCGAAATGAACACCGTACCGGATGTGCCCAAGGAGATGTTGCAGCGCCCTTCCCCCACGGTGTTCGTGCCCACGGCGGCCGCAGCATTGTCCCCCGCGCCGGCGCAGACCACGACGCCCTGTGGCAAACCAAGCTTGCTTGCGACCTGCGGTCTGAGAGTGCCAACCGCCTCAAAGCTTTCATATAGCCGGGGCATATGCTCTAGCGAAACGCCGCAGATTTTGAGCATGGGCTCCGACCAGCGGCGATGCGCGACATCCAATAACAGCATGCCGGACGCGTCGGAAAAATCCGTGCTGTGCACGCCTGTGAGAAGATAGACGAGGTAGTCCTTAGGCAGCATAATTTTGCGGATTTTCGCGAACAGCTCCGGCTCGTTGGTCTTCATCCACAACAGCTTCGGCGCGGTAAACCCAGCGAAGGCGATGTTGCCCGTCCACGCGGAAAGGTTCTTTTTGCCGACGGTTTCGTTGAGCCACTCGGTCTCTTTGGCGGTACGCCCGTCGTTCCACAATATGGCAGGGCGGATGACCCGATCGTCCTTATCCAGCACGACTAGGCCGTGCATCTGGCCGCCGATGCCGATGCCCGCGACGAGCGTACGGTCGAAACTCTCAAGTAGTTCCGGGATACAAGCAAACGCCGCGGCCTCCCAATCCTCGGGGCGCTGTTGCGACCAGCCGGGATGCGGAAACTCGATGGGATACTCCCGCGACACGATGCGAAGTACCTTGCCCAAGCTATCCATGAGCAGCGTTTTGACGGCGGATGTGCCAAGGTCTACGCCTATGTAATACATTCTCCTCACCTCGCTAAAAATCAGGGCGGCTCGACCGCCGTCCCGATTTCAATAAACTCCGATCATCCGAAAAGGATGCCGTTGACGATGCTTTCGAGATACTCCTGCCTGCCGCTGCCGGGAAGCGCCGGCTGCTTCATTTGTTCCGCATGCGCCGCGCATTCGGCAAGCGTGGCTTTCCCGCTGCGGATGCGCGCGCCGATGCCGCCGCGATAGCTCGCGTAGCGTTCCTCGAGGAAAGAGTCGATGCGCCCGTCCTCCGATATGGCGGCCGCCTTGATTAGCCCGAGCGCGAAGGTATCCATACCCAAAATGAAGGCACCGAACATATCCTTCCCCTCGTTGCACAGGTTGTGCCACCATGCCATCGCGAAGGGAAGATGCTCAGCTATGCGTTTGCCCTGAATGATGCGGTCGGGATCGTAGTATTTGAAAGCCATGGGATTCTTGCTCTGCGGCCCTTCGTAGCGTATCTGCGGGATGCGCGGGAAGAATCCGGTCATTGTATAGCGCCCTTTCTTATGCGTTCTTTTTGCTGTATATCAAATATAAATCTTGAAGTATCTTTGCTTCAGCTTAATTATATCATACTCGTCTTTCCGACGTAATCCCGTATACGCTTAAGGGCAAAAGCTGTTTTCCCAGCCTTCGCCCTTGTTCCATGCTTTAGGCGGCTCGATCCCGGGACTCCTGCCGCCGAATAGAATCCGATTTACTGACCGAACGTGCCGTCCTGAAGCTGCTTGACGTACTCGAGTATCTTGGCCTGAGTATCGGCGTCGATGAGCGCGTCGTTGAACTTGCCCAAGTACACGCAGTTATTTTCGAGCGAGCCGAACACGACCTCGTTGCCGAAGGTGTCGTTCTCGCACTTCTCGAGGCAGATGGCGAGCATGGCCGCGTTGTCGGTGACGACGCTGCAGGCGACGCAGGGGTTCTGGCCGAGCAGGTCGGCGGGCTGGCCGATGTCGATGATCTTCACGGTATCGCCGTTGGCCTGGTCGATGGCCTGTCGCGCGCCGGAGTCGACGGCGGAAGCGTCGCCGAAGAACACATCCGCGCCCTCGTTGATCATGGAAGCGGCAAGCTCCATGCCCTTGGCGGTGTCGTTGAACGAGCCGGCATAGGCGGAGACAGCCTTGATAGCAGGGTTGATGACCTGCGCGGCGGATTCAAAGTGCGCGAGTTTGGACTTGGTGGTGTCGAGCTCCATGCCGCCGATGAAGCCGATGACGTTGGACTTGCTCATCAGACCCGCGATGATGCCCGCGATGGAGCCGATCTGGTCCGCGTTGGGCAGCATGCTCATGATGTTGTCGGTCGGCAGCGAGGTCGAGCCGTTGAGCACGGCGAAGCAGACGTCGGGATAATCCGCGGCAACCTGCTTGACGGCGTCGCTGTACTGGTTGCCCGGCGCGAAAATCAGGTTATAGCCGAGGTCGCAGTAGCTGATCATGGTATCCGCGTAGGCGGACTGGTCGATGGAATCGGTGTAGGCGGTTTCCCAGCCGCGTTTCTCGGCGGCGGCAACCATGCCGTTGTAGCAGGCGGCACCCCAGCCGCCGTCGGAGATGCTGGAGTCGCAGATCATGGCAACCTTGTAGGTCTTTTCGCCGGGGGCCTCGGGGCCTTTGGCGCAGGCGCTCAGCGCGGCGAGAGAGAGGCACAGAGCGAGCAGGAGCGCGAGAGCTTTCTTCATGGTATCCTTTTCCTCCAATGTTTAATGTTTTGTAATCGGGCTTTCGCCCGCGATTACCTTGGTTTCTCCCTATAGGGCGGAAATTACCGCTCCTCGCGGTAGTACGGCTTGCCCTTGGCTTTTGGCCCCGCGATCTTGCTGCCGAACAGGGTCAGCGCGATGAGTGTCATCACATACGGGATCATCTGGAAGAGCTGGTACGGGATCAGGTCCGTGCCGATCTGGAGTCTCAACTGCAGCGCGTCGAAGAAGCCGAAAAGCAAGCAGGCCATGAGTACGCCGGAGCCCGACCAGCGGCCGAAGATGACCGCCGCAAGAGCGATGAAACCGCGGCCGGCGACGATGCCGTCCGAATAGGTGTTGACGTAGCAGGTGGTCAGGTACGCGCCGCCCATGCCCGCGAGGAAGCCGCAGATGACGCTGGCGACGTACTTGTGCCGCATGACATTGATGCCCATGGTTTCCGCGGCCTTCGGATACTCACCAACGGCCGTGTAGCTCAGGCCGGACTTCGTGCGGTTGAAGTATACGGCCGTCACGACGACGAGCAGGTACACGGCATAGACCATCGGCGTTTGATCGAAAAGGAGCTTGCCGAGGAAGGGAATATCCTTGAGGACCGGTATCGCGACGGTTTTCATCAGCGTGGCCTGCGCGAGAGTAGAGCTCACGCCGAACACGATGCGGTAGATAAATGATGCGAGCGCGGGCGCAAAGATGTTGATAGCCATGCCGAACACGATCTGCGGGCCGGCCAAAGTTACGGTGCAGAACGCGTAGACCATATTGACCAGCACGCCGCCGAGCGCGCCGCACAGCACGCCCAGGAACGGATTGCCTGTCCAGTAACATACGAGGAAGCCCGCGAGCGCACCGAAGGACATGATGCCGTCAAGGCCGATGTTGACGAGGCCCGCGCGCTCCGAATAGAGCTCGGCGAGCGCCACGAACAAAAGCGGTGTCGCCATGCGCACGGCGGAAATGAGAAGATCCGAAATCGCAGTCCATTCCATTATGCTGCGGCCTCCTTTTTCTCAAAAAGGTTCAGTAGAAACGAGCGGACCTTGGGCAAATACTGCATGGACGAGCCCGCAACGGCGAAGATGATGACGAGCGCCTGTATGATGTCGATGACGCTCGTGGGGACGCCGGTCCCGACCTGCATGGTTGTGGAGCCCACGCGGAGCACCGCGAAGAAGTAAGCAACGATCATGGTCGCAATCGGATGAAGCTGCGCGATAAGCGCGATGGCCACGCCGTCGAAGCCGTAGCCGCCGCCGTAGCCGCTGATCAGGCGGAACTGGGTGCCCAGGATATCGCACGCTCCGCCTAGCCCCGCGATGGCGCCGGAAACGATGAAGGCCGCGAGCATATACCGCTTGACCGAAAGGCCGTTGTAGCTGCTGGCGGTCTGGTTGTAGCCCACCGCGCGAAGTTGGAAGCCCTTGGAAGTGTTGAACAGAAAATACCATACGGCAACGCCGAGCAGAAGGGCGACTACGATGCCCCATGTGATGCGAAGATCCGGGAAGATGCGGCCGATCCTCGTCGCATCCGGCACGGGCGCGGTCTGCGGGACGCTGCCCTCGCGAAGCGCCGTGGTGTAGAGATAGCCCATAAAGAGCGTGGCCACGTAGTTGAACATGATGGTCGTGATCATCTCGTTGAGGCCGCGCCAGATTTTTAAAAGACCCGGAAGCAGACCCCAAAGCCCGCCCACGATGGTGCCCGCGAGCACGGCGAGCAGCGTGACCCACCAGCCTTCGCCGCCAACGAGAAGCGAAACCGTGATGGCCGCCATCGCGCCTGAGAGGAACTGGCCCTCGCCGCCAAGGTTGAAAACCCCGCAGCGGTAAGCAAAACATGTGCACAGGCCGGTAAAGAGCAGCGGCATGGCGCGCACGACCGTGTTTGCGAAGTTGCTCTTCGAGCCGAACGCACCCTTGACAAGGTAGCCGATGGCCTGAAACGGATTCGAGCCAAGGAGCAGGATGATGAGCATGCCAATGAGGAAAGCCAACAGCACGGACAGGGCAGGAATCAGAAGGTTCAATACTTTCGTTTTCTGCATCATTCGCTATCCCTCCCTTATTTGCCGGCCATGGCGAGGCTGATCGTCTGGATGGGCGGCTGCTTGCCGGGGTATTCTCCCATAACCTTGCCCTCGAACATGACGATGATCCTATCGGACATCTGTAATATTTCGTCGAAGTCCGCGCTGATGAGCAGCACCGCGCAGCCCTTGTCCCGCGCAACTATCATCATGTCGCGCACGTAGCGCGTAGCACCGATATCGAGGCCGCGCGTCGGATGCACGGCGACGAGCAGGTCCGGCTGTGCCTCAAGCTCGCGCGCGAGGATCACCTTCTGCTGGTTTCCGCCGGAGAGCATGCGGATTTCCTGGTCCGTAGACCGGCAGCGGATATCGTACTTCGCGCGCATGGCTTCGGAGTGGGACTTCATGGCCTTCTTCTTAAGCTGCCAGCCGTTGAACTTGCAGAATTCGCACTTCTGCGTGCTCTTGAGAAGCAGGTTCTCCTGCACCGACATATCGCCCACGAGACCCATGCGGTTGCGGTCCTCGGGGATGTGCGAAACATTTCTTTTGATAAAATCTGCCACGGTGAAACGCGAGACCGTGCAACCCTTGAGCGTGACCTCCCCCGCCTCTGCCGCAATCACGCCGGTGGCGAGCTGCGCAAGCTGGCTCTGGCCGTTGCCGTCCACGCCCGCGATGCCCACGATCTCGCCGCGGCGCACGCTCAATGAAATATTTGAAAGGCCATTGTGCTTGGATTGCTTGTTGTAATCGACGTTTTTCAATTCGATCACAGGCTCACCCTGCGATTCGACCTTCTCATACTCGCACTCGATCAGGTCGCGCCCGATCATCAGATTGGCAAGCTCCTTGCCGTCGGTCTCGCTCGCGTTAAGCGTGCGGATGGTCCTGCCCGCGCGAAGGATGGTGATGCGATCGCTTACATGCAAAACCTCTCGCATCTTGTGGCTGATGAAGACGATGCTTTTACCCTCGCCCTTGAGCTTTTCGATCACTTTATAAAGGCCCTCGACCTCGATATCGGTCAGCGCGGCGGTCGGCTCGTCAAGCACGAGGATCTCCGCGCCGCGGTAGAGCGCCTTGAGTATTTCCACGCGCTGCTGCGCGCCCACAGAGATATCCGTTACCTTAGCCTCCAGGTCGATGTTGAGGCCGTAGCGCCAGGAAAGCTCGAGTAT
This sequence comes from Clostridia bacterium, assembly GCA_033813015.1. Taxonomy (GTDB): domain Bacteria; phylum Bacillota; class Clostridia; order Christensenellales; family CAG-138; genus Phil1. The sequence goes on from JAPXSN010000002.1 coordinate 14,866, forward strand.
TTCCTTTCTGCGCGCGTCGTGGCGGATGAAGAGGCCTTTGTCGCGCTTGTCGCCGAGGATGATGTTCTGCATCACCGTCATGGCCTCAACCAGCATGAAGTGCTGGTGCACCATGCCTATGCCAAGGCGCACCGCCTGCGCGGGGGATTCGATGTGCACTTCCTTCCCGTGAAGGTAAATTTTGCCTGCGGTGGGCTGATAAAGGCCAATGAGCACGTTCATGAGCGTAGACTTCCCCGCGCCGTTTTCACCGAGCAAAGTATGCACCTCGCCCTTTCGCACATCAAAGTGGATATCCTTATTGGCAAAAAAATCGCCAAACTGCTTGCTGATGTGCTCCATGCGCAGTATTTCTTCCATAGATTAAGTCCCCTTCCCGAACCAATTCGGATATGACGGCTCTATTTAATGTTCCAATCTGCAGTAAACTCCAAGCTATAGTAACTATAGCAAGCGCTCCGTACGGAAACCGTACGGAATATCCTTATCCTGCCCTTAAAAATGCAGATTATTTGATTGCTTTCGGGCGAGAATCCGCGCAAAGACACCGCGCGGCGGGCGAAGATGAAAATACCCTTTAAAATGCGGCGTCGGACGCGCCGCAATGCGTTGTTTCAGCGGTTCAGTCGCTTTTTCTCGCACATGCGGTAGATGGCGGGCTCCGCCCAGGCGTATTCGCTCATGAAGCGGCCGTCGAAACGGGCGACGGCGTCGGGCTTGCCCGCCCAGAAATCGTAGTAATCGCAGGAGACAAGCTCGCGCCGGACGCGGCAGCTCCCGCGTTCGCGCACGAATATTTCCTCCAGGCCGCAGGCCTTGAGCGTATCCGTAAGCTCCTTGATAATCCTGCGATAGCCGGTGTTGCCGGCGGTCTTGTTTTCGCTGCCCTCACAAAGATGCTCAATGATCTCGTGGATGCCGACGCTGCGGCCTTCGTAATAGACGCACAGCGCCATGAGCTCCTTCGCCTTGGAGGAGTGGAAGCGGACGGGCTTGCCGTCCGCGAGCATCCCGAAGCTGCCGAAGGTGTGGAAGGAAGCGCGCTTTTGCTGGCGGCTTTGCAGCAGTTTCGCGCGCTCGAGCACATCGAGGATATCGTTGCGGTCGAACGGCTTGAAGACCATATAATCCGCCTTCATACGAAAAGCCTCCACCGCAAAGCGCGGGTGCGCGGTGACGAACACGATGATGATATCCCGCCGTAGAGCCCTAAGGCGCATCGCTAGCTCTATGCCGTTCATGCCGGGCATGTCGATATCGAGCATGGCGAAATCCACCTCGTTGCGCTCCGCGAAAGCGATTGCCTCGGCAGGATCCGTGAAATTGCCGACGATTTCAAAATCGGGCACGTCCGCGCACTTGCGCTCGAGCAGCTGCATATCAAGCGCCATATCGTCTACGAGTATCGTCTTCATGCCCGCTCCTTCCCCAGCGCATCCGAATAGCGAAGCAGGACGGTCGTGCCGCACCCCGGCTCGCTCTCAACCTCGATGGCGCAGCCGGGATACTGGTTCATGCGCGTGCGGATGTTGGAGATGCCAACCGAACGGCCACTCGTTTCGCCCTCGGGCGTATAGCCAACGCCGTCGTCGCGCACGCACACCTCGTAGCATCCCTCACCGCGGCGCAAAGAAACGTGCACGGTGCCGCCGCCGACCTTGGGCTTGATGCCGTGGATGATCGCGTTTTCAACGATGGGCTGCACGGTGAGAACGGGTATGAGGAAATCCGCGTCGAACACATCGTACTCCATATTGAGCCTGCCGTCGAGCTGGATCTGGTTAATCTCAGCATAAGCGCACACGGAGCGCATCTCCTCGCGAAACGGCACGAGGCCATCCTCGGCGTTGACGCTGTCCACCTTGAAGCGCAAAAAGCGCGAGAAGTTCTCGGTCATGCGGTACGCGGCTTCCGGTTCAAAGACGATGAGCGCCTGTATGGCGTTGAGCGTGTGGTAGAAAAAGTGCGAGCTGATTTGCGTGAGCAGCACGTTCGTACGGTCGTACTCGAGCTGCTTTTGCAGCGCGTCTATGCGGCCTAACGCGGCTTCCTTCTCCATGCGGCGTATGGTCGTGTACGCCGCTGTGCCGGAGGCGACGCCAAGGCTCAGAAGCAGGCTCAGGGCGGCGCTCAGGAAGACGCTTGCGTGCTCGTACCACGGTTTTTCGGGATACACGGTAACATGCCACTGCGCGTTATAGATCGGGAACGCATAGTCAAACCCGCGGTTTAAGACGCCGTTGCCCGAAGAAAGGATGGTCTGCTCCGCGCCGTTGTCCGGGTTCACGCGCCAGAGCCTGCACGCAAAGCCCTGCGCGTGAAGGTTCTCGACAGAGCTCATGCTGCCCAGCACATCCGGATACTTCAGCGTAACGGAAACGATGCCCCAGAAAGATCCGTCGAGATAGACCGGCAGCCTGCCCGCGATGCCCATGCCGCCCTGCACGAGACTGAACGGCCCCGCCATAATCATGGCGCCGCGCTCGATGGCGCTCTGCGCCTCCCTATCCCCTGCGCTGCCGCCGGTCAGGTCGTGGCCGACGACGTTTTCGTTGCCCTTGAGCGGGTAAACATTCGTCACGATGCCGCGCGGTGCAAGCAAGACGTTTCGTACGCCAGGCTCAGTCACCAGCAGGCGCGCCACCTTTTCAAAGCCTTCGGTGCTGCCGTTGTTCTGCACGACGAAGGCCTCGAGGGTCTTTGCCTTGCTCATCTGCGCAGAAAGCGCCTCGTAGACCTGGACGCTGACGGTGCTGGCAATGTAACGCATCTGCTCATCCTCCCGCGCCGTCCGCCCGTGCTCAATATAGGCCGACATGCCGAGGAACACGACAAGCGCGATAAAAAAGGCGGCAACGACCGCGCCCGTGATCCTGTGTTTGCCCATAAGCCGTCCGCCTTTCCACGCCTTTTTATCCATTATATAAAAAACGCGCGGACTGCGCAATCCGGCCCCGACTTTGCAATTGTATACCACAACCGCATTGCGCACTTGACAAAATGCAATTCGACATTTATATTTAGTTAGTCTATCTAATCTATTTGACGAGGTGAGCCCATGGATGCATTCGCCGCCCAGCTCAACGGTCTGCTGGTCGATACATTCCGAACCATCCTCAAGGTCGAGGAGCAGATGCTTAGGGACCGCCGTACACTCGACCTTTCCATCAGCGAAATGCACCTGATCGAATCGGTCGGCAAGGGCAAGGAGGATGGCCTCACCATCAGCAGCATTGCGGAGGATCTTTCGATTTCCCTGCCCTCCGTGACAGTTGCGATCAACAAGCTGCAGCTCAAGGGCTATGTGGAGAAATTCCGCGGCGAGGCGGACAGCCGCATGGTCTACGTCAAACTCACCCGCAACGGTAGGCATGTGGACGCGATGCACAGCCGTTTTCACGAGATCATGGTTGAAAACATCGCCCGCGACATGGATGAGTCGGAAAAGGAAGCCCTCTCGAAGGGCATCGTTCGGATCAACGCCTTTTTCAAGGGCAAGCTTAAAACGGAGGTAAACTGAGTGAGTTTTTCGCTGATCGGCACGGGCAGCGCGTATCCCGCGCGCCGCGTGACCAACGGCGAGCTGGCAAGGCTCGTCGATACTTCGGACGAATGGATCATAGCCCGCACGGGCGTGCGCGAAAGGCGCGTGCTCACGGACGAATCGCTCGCGGATATCGCCTATTCCGCCGCGTTGCGTGCGCTTGAAGATGCGCAGGTCGCGCCGAAGGAACTGGACCTCATCGTGTGCGCCACCATTCGCAACGACTACATCACCCCTTCCCTCGCCTGCCTAATGCAAAAGCGGCTCGGCGCGACCTGCATGAGCCTGGACATCAACGCGGCCTGCTCGGGCTTCCTCTACGCGCTGGATGTGGCGGACGGATACTTCGCGCGGGGTCGCGTCAAAAAAACGCTCGTCATCGCGGCAGAGGCGATGTCTAAGATGCTGGACTGGACGGATCGTGCGACCTGCGTCCTTTTCGGAGACGGCGCAGGCGCAGCCGTGCTTTCGGAAGGGAACGACCTATTGTCGCTTCGCGTGTCGGCCAGCGGGAACGCGGAGCATCTGGGCATCCCCAACATCGAGGGAAACTGCCCGTTTTCGTTGCGCGAAAAGAAGCCCCAGCACGTATACATGAATGGGCAGGAGGTCTACAAGTTCGCGGTCAACGCGCTCTGCCATGATCTCGAGGCGGCCATAGAAGATGCGGGCGTGAGGCAGGAGGACATCGCCTTCGTGCTGCCGCACCAGGCCAACAGCCGCATCATCGACGCGGCGGCGGGCAAGCTTCGCATCAGCGCGGATAAATACCTGTCCAACATCGAACGCTTCGGCAACACCTCCGCCGCGAGCATCCCCATTCTGCTCGACGAGTGCCGCAGAAAAAACATGTTTCACCTCGGCGATCTGCTTGCGCTGAGCGCCTTCGGCGGCGGTTTCACGACCGGCGCGTGCGTGCTGCGCTGGTGCAAGCAATCATAAATACATCTTCAAGGGAGGCAAAACCATGGTGTTTGACAAAGTAGCCCAAATCCTCGCGGAGTTCAAAGGAACAGACGCCGCGAGCATCACCCCTGAGACCACCTTCGCGCAGTTCGAGCTCGACTCGCTCGACCGGGTGCAGCTCATCATGAACCTCGAGGAGATTTTCAGCGTGCAGATCGACATAGAGAGCCGCATCGAGTGCGTGCGGGATCTCGTGGAGATCATCGAGAAGCAGCTCCCCGGAGGGGACGCCTGATGAGAACCGCGCTCTGCGATCTGCTCAACATCGAGCAGCCTATCCTTCAAGGCGGCATGGCCTGGGTGGCGGACGCCTCGCTCGCATCCGCCGTGAGCAACGGCGGCGGCCTCGGGATCATCGCGGCGATGAACGCCAACGCGGACTGGCTTCGCAACGAAATCCGCTGCGCGCGCAACCTCACGGATAAGCCATTCGGCGTGAACATCATGCTCATGAGCCCCTTCGCGGACGACGTAGCCAAGGTGGTCGCCGACGAGCGCGTAAGCGTCGTGACGACGGGCGCGGGTATGCCCACGAAATACATGCGCGCGTGGCTCGACGCGGGCGTCAAGGTGGTGCCCGTGGTGTCCTCGGTCGCCATCGCCAAGCTCGTGGCCCGAAACGGCGCGTGCGCGGTCATCGCCGAGGGCGGCGAATCCGGAGGCCATGTGGGCGAGCTGACCACGATGACGCTCGTGCCGCAGGTCTGCGACGCTGTGGACATGCCCGTGATCGCGGCGGGAGGCATCGCGGATGGGCGCGGCGTGGCCGCGGCGTTCATGCTCGGCGCCGTCGGCGTGCAAGTAGGCACGCGTTTCCTCGTGGCAAACGAATGTACCATCCATCAGAACTACAAGAACATGATACTCGCGGCCAAGGACATCGACACGGCCACGGCCGGCAAGCGCCTCGGGCACCCCGTGCGCGCGATGCGAAACAGCTTCATGCGCGAGTTCATCCGGCGCGAGTATGACAGCAACGTTTCCAACGAGGAGCTTGAGGCCTACGGCGCGGGCGCGTTGCGGCTCGCTGCGCGCGAGGGCGACGTAAAAAACGGCAGCGTCATGGCCGGCCAATCCTCTGGCCTCGTGAAGAAGGAGCAACCCGCGGCGGAGATTATCCGTGAGATGATGGCCGAGGCCGAGGCGCTTTTGAAGGGAGGCGCGTCGTTTTGCGGATAGCCTTCCTGTTCGCGGGGCAGGGCGCGCAGTATGCCGGCATGGGGCGGGAGCTCTGCGAGGTTTCGGGCGCTGCGGCTGCGGTTTTCGCCATGGCGGACGCACTGCGTCCGGGCACGAGCGAACAATGCGCCCATGCTTCTAAAGAAGAGCTTTCGCAGACCCTCAACACGCAGCCCTGCGTGTTCGCGGCGGATCTCGCCGCGGCGCGCGCTCTCGCGGAAAACGGTATTGAACCGGATTTCGCGGCGGGTTTTTCGCTCGGCGAGCTGGCAGCGCTGACCTTCGCAGGCGCTTTTCGTGATGCGGACGGATTCCGGCTTGTGATGAGGCGCGCGGAGCTCATGCAGGCGCAGGCTGAACGTACGCCCTCAGGCATGGCGGCGGCGCTCGGCCTCGCGACGGAGCAGATCGAGGCGCTCTGCGGGGAATGCGGCGTTTATCCGGTCAACTACAATTGCCCCGGCCAGGTGGTGGTCGCAGGCGAACACGAGAAGCTTCGCGCGTTTTGCGCGCGACTCCCCGAGCACGGCGGAAAAGCGCTGCCCCTCGCGGTGAGCGGCGGCTTCCACTCTCCTGTGATGGCGGATGCGGCGGCGGATTTTGAAACGGAATTATCTTATTATTCATTCCATGCGCTCGCCTGCCCCGTCTACGCCAACCGCACGGGGCTGCCCTATCGCCCGCCCTTCGTGCAAACGCTCGCGCGACAGATCGATTCCCCCGTGCTGTGGGAAAAGACGATCCTTAACCTGCTTTCGCAGGGAGCGGATACGTTCGTCGAGCTTGGGCCGGGAAGGACGCTGTGCGGCTTTATGAAGAAAATAGCGCCGAACGTTCGGGCAGTCTATCACGTACAAGATCGCGCAAGTCTGAACGAAACGCTTTTTGCGCTTAAAATGGGAGGCTAGCATGCTCGAGGGAAAAACGGCCATCGTCACCGGCGCTTCGCGCGGCATAGGCAGAGCCATTGCGCTTGCCCTTGCGGCACAAGGCGCGAGCATCGCGCTCGTCTATGCGGGCAACGAAGCCGCTGCGGCCGAGGCGCTCGCGCTCATCCGCAGCGAAGGTGCGCGAGCGGAAGCCTATCGGTGCGACGTTTCGGATTTCGCCGCGTCGAAGGCCGCGGTGGAGCAGATCCTTCGCGATTTCAGCGGTGCGGACATCCTCGTCAACAATGCCGGGATCACGCGCGACGGTTTGCTGCTCACCACGAAGGAGGCGGATTTCGACGCGGTGGTCGACACCAGCCTCAAGGGTGCGTTTAACATGCTCAAGCACATCGCGCCGCATTTCATCAAAAAGCGCGGCGGTCGAATCATCAACATCAGCTCCATCGCGGGGCTGGTCGGCAACGCGGGTCAGACCAATTATTCGGCGGCGAAGGCAGGGCTTATCGGCCTGACCAAAGCCGCCGCCAAGGAACTCGCGCCGCGCGGCATCACCTGCAACGCCATCGCACCCGGCCTGATCCAAACAGACATGACCGACGCCATGCCCGAGGGCGCGCACGCCGCGTTCCTCGCCGCTATCCCGCTCAAACGCATCGGCCAGGCGCAGGAAGTGGCTGCGCTCGCAGCGTTCCTGTGCGGCCCGGGTGCCGGATACATCACGGGCGAGGTCATCCGCGTGGACGGCGGGCTCGCTATGTAGCTCCGCACCGGACGGAAGAGTCCGGCAAAACAAGCTAAAAACATAAGGAAGTATCGATATGAGACGAGTCGTCATCACAGGCATGGGCGTCATTTCCCCGCTGGGGAACACGCTTGCAGATTATTGGAGCGGCCTGAAGGAAGGCCGCTGCGGCATCGACTTCATCACGAAGTATGACACGGCCGAAAGCAAGGTTAAAATAGCCGCCGAAGTAAAGGGCTTCGACCCCACGCTCTACATGGAAAAAAGCGAGGTTCGCAAAACCGATCTGTTCGCGCAGTACGCCATGGCGGCTGCCGTACAGGCGGTCGCGGACAGCGCGCTTGAAATGCGCGATCCGACTAGGCTCGGCGTATACATGGCATCCGGCATCGGCGGGCTCAACACGCTCATGACGGAGCATCAGAAGCTGCTCGAAAAGGGCATGCGCTGGGTATCCCCGCACTTCATACCGATGTTAATCTCCAACATAGCCGCGGGCATTATCGCCATACGATTTCAGGCGACCGGTCCCTGCCTGTCCGTGGTCACGGCCTGCGCCAGCTCTTCACACGCCATAGGTGAGGCGTTCCGCGCCATCAAGCACGGCTACGCGGACGCGATCATCGCGGGCGGCTCCGAGGCCGTGATCAATCCGCTTTCTGTCGCGGGCTTCACGAACTGCATGGCGCTTTCTTTGAAGAACGACCCGCAGCAGAGCTCCATCCCCTTCGATAAACGGCGCGACGGCTTCGTGATGGGCGAGGGCGCAGGTGCGCTCATCCTCGAGGAATACGAGCGCGCGAAGGCGCGCGGCGCACACATCTACGCGGAGATCGCGGGCTACGGCAACACCTGCGATGCATACCACGTCACGGCTCCGCGGCCCGAGCCCGAATGCGCCGCCGAGGCCATTCACCTCGCCATGCGGGAAGCCGGTCTCGGCACGGACTGCACAGAAAGTCTTTACATCAACGCGCATGGTACGAGCACGCCGCTCAACGACAAGGCGGAGACCCTCGCCATCAAGCGCGCGCTGGGCAATGCTGCGTATGCCACACTCGTGAGCTCCACAAAATCCATGACGGGGCACATGCTCGGCGCGGCCGGAGCGGCAGAGGCCATCGCCGCAATCAAGACGCTCGGGGAAGGCATCGTTCCACCGACCATTGGCTATGCTGAGCCTGACCCTGAGTGCGACCTCGACGTGGTGCCCAACCGCGCGAGAAAGGCTGAACTTTCCGCCGCGCTTTCGCTCTCGCTCGGCTTTGGCGGCCACAATGCCTGTCTCGCCTTCGTCAAAGCGGAGCGGGAGGCATGATATGAAGATCAAAGAGATACGGGCCCTCGCGCAGCTTATGGAAAGCGCGGGCCTGAGCGCGCTCGAATATTCCGACGCGGACGTGCGCATACGCCTCGAAAAGGCTGTGCCGGCTCAAAGGATCATCGAGCAGGCACATCCGGCCGAATCGCCCGCGCGCCGCGAGGAAATGGCGACATACGAGGGCGCGGTGGACTTTAACCGCATCACCGAGATCAAATCCCCGATGGTGGGTATCTTTTACGCGGCCCCCTCGCCCGACGCCCCCCCCTATGTACGCGTAGGCTCGAAGGTAAAAAAGGGCGACGTATTATGCGTCATCGAGGCGATGAAGCTGATGAACGAGATCACGGCCGAAACGGATGGCGAGATCGTGGATGTTTGCGCTGAAAACGGCCAAGTGGTCGAATACGCGCAGATTCTTTTCAAGGTGTTTTGACATGGATAGAGAAGAGCTAAAAGCGGTACTCCCGCACCGGGAACCGATGCTTCTCGTGGACGAGGCGGAGCTCGTCTCCCCGGGAAAGGCGCGCGGCAGCTATCGCGTACGCGGAGACGAATGGTTTTTGCAGGGTCACTTTCCGGGCAACCCGGTCGTGCCCGGCGTAATCCTGTGCGAAATCATGGCGCAAGCCTCGTGCCTGCTCGTCCCCGGCGGGACGGAAGGCTTTACCCCCTATCTCACGGGGCTTGAGCGCGCGCGCTTTCGTCAGAAGGTGCTGCCCGGTGATGTCATTCTCATCGAAAGCGCGCTTGAGCGGGAAAAGCCTCCCTTTTATTTCGTTAAGGCGCAGGCGAGCGTCCAAGGCCGGATATGCGCAGGCGCGGAGTTTTCCTTTATGCTCGCACGCGCCGCAAAACCGCAATGACGCTTTTTCCGCACCGGAAGCGGCGTGAAAAAAGGATGTGAAAGCATTTGTTTTCTAAGATATTGATCGCCAACCGCGGCGAGATCGCCGTGCGCATTATCCGCGCATGCAAGGAAATGGGCATCTCAACGGTGGCTGTGTTCTCAGAGGCCGACCGCGACGCGCTGCATGTGAGCCTCGCAGACGAGAGCATTTGCATTGGCCCTGCCAAAGCCAAGGACAGCTACCTGAACATGTCGGCCATACTCTCCGCGGCGGTAGTATCGGGCGCGGAGGCCATCCACCCGGGCTACGGCCTGCTCTCCGAGAACGCGCGCTTCGCGCAGCTCTGCCGCGAGTGCGGCGTAGAATTTATCGGCCCTTCGGCTGAAGTGCTCGCCCGTATGGGCGACAAGAACGAGGCGCGGCGCGCCATGCGCGAGGCGGGCGTGCCCGTCATACCTGGAAGCCCTGTCGTTTCCGCGCCGGAGGCGGCGCGCGAAGCTGCCGAGGAGATTGGCTATCCGCTGCTCATCAAAGCGCGTGCGGGCGGCGGCGGACGCGGCATACGCCTCGTCGAATCTCCCGATGCGCTCGAGCACGCCTTTTTTGCCGCATGCGCGGAGGCGCAGAGCGCGTTCGGCGACGGCGCGGTCTACCTCGAAAAATACCTGAACCCCGTCAAGCACATCGAGGTGCAGCTTCTGTGCGACCGCCACGGCGGCGTCGTGTGCTTGGGCGAGCGCGAATGCTCCATCCAGCGCAAAAACCAGAAGCTTGTTGAAGAAAGCCCCTCCCCCGCCGTATCGCCCGAGCTTCGCGGCCGCCTGACGGAAATCTGCACCCGCGCGGCAAAGGCTGTGGGATACGTCAACGCGGGCACCATCGAGTTCCTGCTCGACCGGAACGGCGACTTTTACTTCATGGAAATGAACACGCGCCTGCAGGTGGAGCATCCGGTCACAGAAATGGTCACGGGCATTGACCTCGTCAAGTGGCAGATACGCGTGGCGGCTGGCCTCCCCCTGTCGTTTTCGCAGGTGGACATCGCGCTGCAGGGCTGCGCCATCGAATGCCGCATCAACGCCGAGGATCCAGCGCGCGACTTTTGCCCTTCCTGCGGCCGCGTGACGTTGCTGCACGTGCCGGGCGGGCCGTGGGTGAGGATGGATACGGCGCTGTATCAGGATTATGTCGTGCCGCCCTACTATGACTCCATGATCGCAAAGCTTATTGTGCACGCAAAAACGCGCGAGGAAGCCCTGCGCAAGATGCAGGCGGCGCTCTGTGAACTGGTCATAGAGGGTATCGCGCACAACGGCGAGTTGCAGATGGAGATCCTCTCCACCAGGCGGTTCTCTTCCGGCAGCTATACGACCGATTTTATGACCAAGCGAGGATAAACTATGCTCGGAAAAGGCATTTTCAAAAAACCGAAAAACGCGCTGGAGGCCGACCCCTTCGGGACGGACGCGAAGAAGCCCGCGGCCTCCGGGGAACCGTGCGTGAAGTGCCCCGCTTGCAAGGCGGTACTCTTCCTTTGCGATCTCGCGGCAAACGACAAGGTTTGCCCGCGCTGCGGCGCGTATTTCCGCATGGGCGCGCGGGAGAGACTCGCTAGCGTCTGCGACGCGGGTTCGTTCCTCGAGCTGTTTTCCAACGTCGTTTCCGCAGACCCGCTGCGCTTTCCTGATTATGAAAGCAAGCTCGAGCAGGCGCGCGCGCGCAGCGGGGAACCCGAGGGCGTCGTCTGCGGCACTGCGTGCGTGGACGGCACACCGCTGGCGATCTTCGCCATGGAGCCGGATTTCATGCTGGGCAGCATGGGTTCGGCGCTCGGCGAAAAGGTGACGCTGCTCTTTGAAGAGGCGGTGCGAAGCCGCCTGCCCGTCGTCGGCTTCACGGTATCCGGCGGCGCGCGCATGCAGGAGGGCATCCTCTCACTGATGCAAATGGCAAAGACCAGCGGCGCTGTCAAACGGCACGGAGACGCGGGGCTACTCTACATCTGCGTGCTCACCGACCCCACGACGGGCGGCGTGACGGCGAGCTTCGCCATGCAGGGCGACATCACGCTCGCGGAGCCCGGCGCACTCATCGGTTTTGCGGGGCCGCGCGTGATCGAGCAGACCATTCGTCAAAAGCTGCCAGAGCGCTTCCAGAGCGCGGAGTTCCTGCTTGAAAAGGGCTTCGTGGACGCCATCGTGGAGCGCCGCGAAATAAAGCGCACGCTCTCGCTGCTCTTAAAGCTACACAGCGGGGAGGCGACCGCATGAGCGCCATCGAGCGGGTTCGCGCGGCGCGCGCCGCAGGGAGGCCCACGGGGCTTGATTTTATACGCAATCTGTTTGAGGATTTCTTCGAGCTGCACGGGGATCGGCGTTTCGCGGATGACAGGGCCGTTGTCGCCGGCATCGCGCGTTTGGACGGAATGACTGTCACCGTAATCGCGCTTGAAAAAGGCCACGCCACTAAGGAAAAGCTTGAGCGCAACTTCGGCTCCGCGCATCCCGAGGGCTATCGCAAGGCACTCAGGCAGATGAAGCTCGCCGAGAAGTTCCGTCGCCCAGTCGTCTGCCTCGTGGATACCGCGGGCGCGTACTGCGGCGTCGGCGCGGAGGAGCGCGGCCAGGGGCAGGCAATCGCCGAAATACTCATGGAATGCTTGGGCCTTGAAACGCCCGTCGTTTCCGTTCTCATCGGCGAGGGCGGCAGCGGGGGCGCGCTCGCGCTGGCGGTGGCCGACGAGGTGTGGATGCTGCAAAACGCGGTTTATTCCGTAATTTCGCCCGAAGGCTGCGCGAGCATACTCTGGAAAGACGCCTCGAAGACCGTTGAGGCCGCCGAATGCCTGAAGCTTACCGCCGAGGATTTGCTCGCACTCGGCGTCATAGAGAGGATTATCCCCGAGGACGGAGAAGATTTCGCGCCGCTCTACGCAGGGTTGAAGCGGGATCTTGCCGAAACCCTGCGCGGCCTTTGTGATGCAAAACCTCAAGCGCTCGCCGCTTTGCGATACGAGAGATTCAGAAAGTTCGGGGTGAAATAACCATGATCGCCATCGTAACCGACAGCACCGTATGCATCCCTAAATACGAGGCCGAGGCCTACGGCATCCGCATCGTGCCAAACAGCTACAGCACGGGCGGGCAGATCTACCGCGAAAGCCACAGCGACCGCAACGGGGACTTTGAGCGGCGCATCTTCTCGAACCCCGAAGCGGGCAAGACCTCACAGGCAACTCCCGCGGCGTTCATGTCCGTGTTCCGCGATCTGATCCGGGGCGGATTCGATGTGCTGTGCATCGTGCTTTCCTCGCGCTTGAGCGGCACGTACAGCAGCGCGTGCATCGCCGCGCGCGAGGTGAACGCCGGAAAGATCGCCGTCGTGGACTCTCTCACAACCGCGGGCGGACTGTGGCTTTTGACCAAGCGCGCGCATGCTTGGGCCGCGCGGGGGCTGCCGCTTCGGCAGGTGGCCGAAAGGGTCGAGGAACTCCGCGAACACGCAGGCATTGCCTTTTCGGTGGACGATATGGCCGCCCTGCGGCGCAGCGGCAGGCTCGGTGTTGTGCCGCAGTCCATCGGCACAGTACTCAACATACGCCCCATCCTGCTGTGCGTGCGCGGCACGGTGGTGGCGCGCGGCTTCGCGCGGGGCGCGGCCGGACGCGTGCGCGAGCTCGTCGACAAAGTGCCTCTCGACGCGAAGGAAATAATCGTGCATTACATGAGCGACCCCGCTGAGGCGGAGCCGCTGCGAAAAAGCCTTCGGGAGAGCTTCCCCGCGCTGGACATCGGCCTTTACAGGCTCGGCCCCGTGCTCGGCGTGCACCTCGGCAAGGGCGTGCTCGGCGCGGCCTGGATCTGCGAGTGAGCTTGCGTAGGAACCGTTCCTACTCCGCCTTCGGATGAAGCAGTTCCCGTACCTCAAGCATGTTCTCCCAATAGCGCTTAGGCATATGGGTCATCCTGCAGCGCGGGTTTTCCCGGCTTTCGATGGCGACGGTGTCATAAAACCGCTTCCACAGCGCCTGACAGCGCACCTCACCCTCTGAAATTTCGGGAAATTCCACGTGCTCGATTTGTGATATTTCGGCCTTACCGTTCTGGTAGATGAGCGCCACTCTATGGGTTTTATCGAAGATCATAAAGTTCTCCCGCTGATACCGCAGAATGAAATGCCGTGCGAGAAACGGCAGCACGTAGTTCTTCGGGGTGATCGTCGCGACCAGCGCGCCGCCGACATCCGCGAAGCGAACGAAGCCCTTGAGCAGATGCGCTTCGCCTATGAGGTGCTTTTCCGCGCCCAACAGCGATGCCATCAGAGCATCCCCCGGCATGAAGCACAGCCGCCCGCCTTCCCGGTAGCCTCTGAGGAGGAATTCCAGCATGCGCTGCTCCTTGTCTGCGAGGCAGGTGCAGAACACCGTCATCACGAGTTCGAGCGCGCGTGCGGAAATTTTAGTTGCGATTGAAGCGCGCACGCGCTGCGCGCGCACGGCGTCCGTCGCAACGCAATGCACCCTGAAAAGCGTCGGCTGCGCATCCTGTTCGCGCACAATTTCAAGCGGAAGTTCGCCGGAATACACGCTTTCATACACGCAGCACAAAAAGCCCTCAAAGCTTCCGTCGTAGGTATAGACGACGTTGGCGGGGACCGCTAAAGGCTTGAGGCCATGCATAGCACCGTTTCCTCCACAGCTTCGGCCACGCTCTTTACATCCCGCCCGGTCGGCAGCGGCAGATGGGATGGCGCACCCTGAAAAAGGGACAACTGCTCCGTGCCGAATGAAAAGACGTTGGGGTCGATGAGAGCCCTGACGGTCGTTTGCTTATCCGCCTGAGCGCCTGAGGGCCAGTCCGACGCCCGGATGAAATGCTGCGCCCGTTTGAGCACCACGCCAATGCGCCTGAGCTCCGGGAGGCCCAGCCGCCCGCTCCTTCGCGCGACCACGATGCGCCTTGCGCTCACGGGGCCTATGCCGGGCACGCGCAGCAGGGTTTCCAGTGACGCGACATTCACATCCACGGGGAACTCCTGCATGTGATTGACCGCCCAGTTGCACTTCGGGTCGAGGTAGGGGTTCAGGCTGGGCATATCTTCACTTAGGATTTCCTCTGCGTCAAAGCCGTACTGGCGCATGAGAAAATCCGCCTGATAAAGGCGATGCTCGCGCAGAAGGGGAGGTTTAACATCGAGCGCGGGTAAAAGGGAATCCGCGATTGCCGGGATGTAAGCTGAGTAAAACACGCGCTTGAGCGCGTATTTGCCATACAGTGCGCTGGCGAGCCGGATGATCTGATAATCGGTGTCCGGGCTCGCGCCGATGATCATCTGCGTCGCCTGCCCGGCCGGGGCGAACTGCGGCTCTTTTTTGTAGACCGCAAGCTCCTGCCGACTCTGGCTGCTTGCGAGGTAAATCTGTTTCATGGGCGCGAGGATGGCCTCCCTCTTCTTGTGCGGGGCAAGCCGGCGAAGGCTCTGCTCACTGGGCAGCTCGATGTTGACGCTGACCCGGTCGGCGAGAAGGCCGAGGCGGCGCACGAGCTCCGGCGCCGCGCCGGGAATGGTCTTCGCGTGGATGTAACCCCAGAAATCGTAGCGGTAGCGAAGGATGTGCAGGGCCTGTATCATCTGCTCCATGGTATAATCCGGGCTTCGCATGATGCCGCTCGAGAGGAACAGCCCCTCGATGTAGTTGCGGCGGTAGAACTCGACGGTAAGCTCCGCGAGCTCTTCCGGCGTGAAGGCCGTGCGGGGTGAGTCGTTGCTTGAACGGTTCACGCAGTATCTGCAGTCGAAAACGCAGTGGTTCGTCAAAAGAACCTTGAGTAGGGTGACGCATCTGCCGTCGGCTGAAAAGGCGTGACAGCATCCCGCGGGAACGGTTTTCCCCGGTCGGTCCGCGCCGGAGGAGGTGCAGGCCGCGTCGTACTTTGCGCCGTTGGTCAGAATGATGAGCTTTTCCATCAAATCCATAGCCGTCACCACTTTGTGCTGGTTTCCACAACCTTGCCGAAAATCACGAGCCGCGCCAGTTCATCCCCGCGCAGCGTGACGGTTTCATACGTGTCGTTAAACGGAACGAGAGCAACCGCGCCGTCCGCGCAATGGTATTTTTTGAGCGTGGCCTCCCCCTCCCCGTAAATGACCACGCCGAGGTCACCGTTGTTCAGCGTGGACTGGAGCCGCACGAGGGCGAGGTCTCCCTCGCGGATATACGGCGCCATCGAGTCGCCCCTGACGATCAGGTAACGATAAGCTTCCGCGTCCTTTACATCCGCTAAGGCGCTGCCCAAATCCTCCTCAAAGGCGAACGCGTCGTACCCGGCGCGCACGGCGCCTATGATGCGCACTCTTGGCATCGGCTCGGCGGCAAGGGAATCCGACCGGCCAAGCAGATAATCCGTCGTGACGCCGAAAAAGCCCGCGATGCGTAAAATGGTCGAAGGCTCCGGCAGGGCGCGTCCCGCCTCCCACTTCGCGAGGGCCTGCTGCGTCACGCTGAATTGGGCAGCGAGCTGCCCTTGCGTGAGCCGGCGTTCCTTTCGCAGTTGTTTGAGCTTTTCCGAGAGCATCTTTTTCACCTCACCAACAGAATACAACCTAAAGTTGTATTTGTAAAGAGCTTTTTGTTGGATGCTCCGCGCGTCGACTGCCGATTATTTTCCGGTGGATTTTGGTTTGGGTTATGGTATACTTGTATGTAGAAATACTTTCCGAACCAGCATTCTGGCCTGATAAGTAAAAAAGGTGAAGATCGTCCCCCTGTATCGGCGCGGCGTGAATGGCCACATAAGAGTGCGGTTCGAGATCGTTAAGGATCGACGATGCAAGTAACCGCGTACAAATCCCCGAAGATAACGCGCATATCGGCAATCCTGCTGTTCTTCGCAATGATTGCGCCGCTCGGCGGCTGCGAAGCCCAATCATCCAAAAGCCAATCTGTCGAATTTTTCACAATGGATACGGTCATGAACCTAACAGCCTACGGTGGGAACGCAGATGCCGGTTTGCGCGCTGCGCAGGCGGAAATCATCCGACTGGACGGGCTGCTTTCCATATCGAACCCCGAAAGCGAAGTGTATCTGGTCAACCGCGACGGCGGCGCGGAGCTCTGTGATGAGACGGCCGCGCTGGTGCGCGAATCGCTCGCGCTGTATGAGTTGACGCAAGGCGCTTTTGACATCACCGTTTACCC
Organism: Clostridia bacterium; assembly: GCA_033813015.1. Classification (GTDB taxonomy): domain Bacteria; phylum Bacillota; class Clostridia; order Christensenellales; family CAG-138; genus Phil1. The sequence goes on from JAPXSN010000002.1 coordinate 31,557, forward strand.
TCTCATGGGCGCGTGGGGTTTTTATTCCGGCGAATACCAGGTCCCTTCAGCTGAGGAGCGCGCGCTCCTGATGAAACTTGTGGGCAGCGATAAGCTTGCACTCGAAGGCAGCAGCCTCTCTCTGCCTCTAATTGGCATGGGCATCGACTTCGGCGGCATCGCCAAAGGCTACGCATCGGACCGCGCGGCGGCGGCGCTCGCCGAAAACGGGGTGACATCCGCACTCATCTCGCTGGGCGGCAACATCGTAGCACTGGGAACAAAGCCGGACGGAACGCCCTGGCGCATCGCCATACGCGACCCGCTCGACGAAAGCGCATTTTCGGGCATTGTGCGCGTCGCTGATATGGCCGTGGTGACTTCGGGCGGGTACGAGCGTTATTTCGAGCTGGACAGCCAAAGTTATCATCACATCCTCGACCCCGCATCGGGAATGCCCGCCCAAAATGGACTGATCTCCGCGACCATTGTATGCGAAAGCGGCATGCTGGCTGACGGACTTTCCACCGCGCTTTTTGTAATGGGCGAAGAAAAGGCACTGTCGTTCTGGCGCACGCACGCCGAGCTGTTCGATTTTGTGCTGATTAAGGACGACGGGCGCATCCTCGTGAGCGCGGGCATCGCCGAAGCGTTTTCATCCGAGCATGACTTCGAGGTGATCCGATGAAAACGCGCGCGTGGATCGCTCTTTTTGCAGCTCTGCTGCTCATATCCGGCGCGGCAGCGTGGTACCTTTCCCGCGGACGGGCGGCGGATTCATTGGTCGGCGTCTATCAAGACGGCAAACTCGTGCAGAGCGTCGACCTGGCTTTGGCTGCGGAGCCGTACGATATCGTGCTGACGGACGGATGCGTCGTGCGTGTGGAGGGTGGAGAGATCCGCATGCTTTCCTCCGATTGCCCGGATCAGATCTGCGTCGCGCAGGGCGCGCTCAAGGGCAATCTGCCTATCGTATGCGTGCCCAACCGTGTGGTGATCCGCTATCTGTCCAAGGCGGACGCGGGATACGACGCCGTCAGCGGCGCAATCCCAAAAAGCTGAGCAGGGAGAACTATGAACGCGAGGAAGGTCACAACCGCATCCCTTTTGACGGCGCTTGCGCTCGCGATCTACATCGTGGAGGCGCAGATACCGCCGTTGCTTCCGCTGCCCGGAATCAAGCTCGGGCTTTCCAACGCCATCACGCTGTTCGCGCTTTTCTTTGCCGGGCCGGGCACGGCGTTCCTCGTGCTCGCCGCGCGTATATTGCTCGGCGGCCTACTGACCGGGCAGGCATTTTCCATGCTCTACGGCGCGGCGGGAGGGCTTCTCTCGTTCGCAATGAGCGCGTGCGTCTACCGGCGCTTCCCGCTCAACCAGGTTTTCGTCGTGAGTATGATTTCGGCCATACTGCACAACATCGGCCAACTCGCCGCCGCGGCGGCGACGAGCTCCGCCGCGGTTTTCGCGTACCTCCCGGCGCTGATTGCCTCGGGCATCGTAACCGGCCTGTTCACCGGCCTATGCGCGCAGTACGCGCTGCTTCATATAAGCAAAATCGGTTTCTTCAAGAAAAACGCGCTTTTCGTAACCGCGGGGAGCCCTATTTCACAAAGGACGGAGGATAAGAACCATTGAAACGCTTGGCAAGGCTGAAATTGAGCCACAGCAAACACACGGCGCACAGCGTTCCCGTACGCATCCCGACGCCGCCCGTCGTGAGCATCCCCATGCTCATGCACATAGGCGCCCCGGCGAAGCCCATCGTCAAACCAGGAGACGAGGTGAAAGTGTATCAGCGCATCGCGGACGCCGGAGGCTTCGTCTCATCCCCCGTCTATTCGGGCGTGTCCGGCAGGGTCAAAAGCGTCGGCCCGACGCGCCTCTCTTCCGGCCAGATGGCGGACGCTGTCGTCATTGAAACGGACGGCAAGCAGGCGCAGCTTTCGGACATCCGGCCACCCTCTGTGACGGGGTTTGATGAGTTCCTCGACGCCGTGCGCGAGAGCGGAGTGGTTGGCCTCGGCGGCGCGGGCTTCCCCACAGCCGTGAAGCTTTCGATTAAGGATGTGAGCCGCTGCGAATACATCATCGTCAACGGTGCGGAGTGCGAGCCGTATGTCACTTCCGACATGCGCACCATGCTCGACGACCAGGCTATGGTCTGGGAGGGCGTGCTCCTGCTCAAACGTTACTTCCCCGGCGCCCGGATCATCATCGGCATCGAGGATAACAAACCCGCGTGCGTGAAGGACTTCCGGCAGTTATGCGAGAAGGAAGACGGCGTCGAGGTTGCATCCCTTCGCTCGCGCTACCCGCAGGGCGGCGAAAAAATGCTGATTCACGCGACAACCGGGCGCGTCGTGCCGGAGGATAAGCTGCCCATCGACGCGGGTGTGCTCGTGGTCAACTGCACGACGCTCGCCGTGCTCGCGCGCTACGTAAAAACCGGCATTCCGCTCGTCGAAAAATGCGTAACGGTGGATGGATCGGCCGTGCGCGAGCCCAAAAATGTCATAGCCCCCATCGGCACGCCCGTGAGCGCCCTGTTCGACTTCTGCGGCGGCTTCGCAGCAGAGCCGAAAAAAGTATTGTTCGGCGGGCCGATGATGGGCGTCGCGGTCGCGGATTTGGATGCGCCGGTTTTGAAGAACGTCAACGCCGTGCTCGCGCTGAGCGAAAAGGATGCGGAACTGCCCGAGCAGAGCGAATGCATCCGCTGCGGCCGCTGCGTGGAGATATGTCCCATGGACCTTTCGCCGGTACAGATCGAATTCGCCTATCGGCTCGGGCGCGCCGATCTGTTGGATAAAGACAAGGTCAACCTGTGCATCGAGTGCGGCTGCTGCGCTTATGTGTGCCCGGCCCGCCGCCGCCTCGTGCAGGTGATGAAGCTGAGCAAGCCCATTGCGAAAAAGCAACGCGACCAAAAGAAGGCTGAAAAGGAGGCAAAAGGGATATGAGCAAGCTTAACGTCTCCGTATCGCCCCACATCCATGCCGGGAGCAGCACCGCCGCAATCATGCGCGACGTCGTCATCGCTCTGCTGCCCGCGCTTATCGCGTCCGTGCTGATTTTCGGATACCGCGCGGCTCTCGTAATGGCCGTCTGCGTCGCCGCGTGCGTCGGCTCGGAATGGGTGTTCGAAAAGGCGCTCAAGCGCCCCGTCACCATAGGCGACCTTTCCGCCTGCGTCACGGGCATGCTGCTCGCCTTCAGCCTGCCCGTGGGCATCCCGCTCTGGCAGGCGGCCTTCGGCGGCGTGGTCGCCATCGTGGTGATCAAGCAGCTTTTCGGCGGCATAGGCCGCAACTTCGCCAATCCGGCCGTCACGGCCCGCATCGTGATGTTCCTCGCGTTTTCCGGTACGATGTCCGCGTGGGTGTTCCCGGCGGGCCTATTCCCCGCCTTCAACGTCTTGTCCTCCGCGGCCGCGGACGGCATGTCCGCCGCGACCCCCATCGTGGACGGCATATCCTCCGCGACTCCGCTTATCGCGCTCTCCGCAGCCAACAAGACGCTGCCCTCGCTTTTCGACATGCTGCTCGGCCTTCGCGCTGGCTGCATCGGGGAGACCAGCGCCGTCGCGCTGCTGCTGGGCGGAGGGTATCTGCTATCGCGGCGGATCATCTCCTGGCACACGCCCGTCGCCTTCATCGGCACCGTTCTCCTCCTCTCGTTCGCGCTCGGTCAGGACGCGCTGTACCAATTGCTTTCCGGCGGGCTTCTCATCGGCGCGATCTTCATGGCGACGGATTATTCCACCACTCCCATATCGAAAACAGGCAAGGTCGTATTCGGCGCGGGCTGCGGGCTCATCACCGCGCTTATCCGATTCTACGGAAGTTATCCGGAAGGCGTTTCCTTCGCGATACTTTTAATGAACATCGCGACGCCGTACATCGACAGAGGGTTTTCCCTTAAGCCCATCGGAGGTAAAGCTGCATGAACGAAAACACAAGGGACATCGTAAAACCCATCGTCGTGCTGACGCTCATCTGCCTTGTCGTGTCGGCTGCTCTCGCCTTCACCAACAGCCTGACAAAGCCGGTGATCGACGAGGCCGCGATGCGGCGCTCGGACGAGATCCATCTGGCAGTCATGCCCGGAGCCGACGGCTTCGAGCAAATAGAAGTCGCCGGTATGCCCGAAACCGTGACCGGCGCTTACCGCGCGAAGAATGGCGCGGGCTATGTTTTCAACGTCATGGGTACGGGCTACGGCGGGGATATGGAGATCATCTGCGGCATCGATCCAGACGGGAGGATCACCGCGTGCATGACCCTCTCCCACTCCGAGACCCAAGGGGTGGGCTCCAAGACTGCCGAGGAGGAATACCGCAATCAGTATGCGGGCATGGACGTAAATCTCGAGGGCGTGGAGGCCATATCCGGCGCGACAGTCTCATCCGAAGCGTATGAAAAAGCGATACGGGATGTATTCGAGGCATATGAAGCAGCAAAGGAGGCAGGCCAATGAACGGAAAGCTTAAGACTCTGTTGAACGGCATACTCAAGGAAAACCCTGTGCTCGTGCTGGTGCTGGGCACCTGCCCGTCGCTTGCCATTTCCACGCAGGCGACCAACGCTCTGGGCATGGGCGTCGCCGCGACGCTCGTGTTGCTCGGCTCCAACATGGCCATTTCCGCGCTGCGTAACGTCATACCGGATAAGGTGCGCATCCCGTGCTACGTTATCCTGATCGCGGGCTTCGTGACGATGACCGAAATGATCGTCGAGGCGTACGCGTATGAGCTCTATAAGGCGCTGGGCATCTACCTGCCGCTGATCGTCGTCAACTGCATCATACTCGGCCGCGCCGAAATGTACGCCAACAAGAACGGCGTTATCGACAGCGCGCTCGACGCCGTGGGAATGGGGCTGGGCTTCACGCTGACGCTGGTGGTCATGGCATCCATCCGCGAGGTGTTCGGCAGCGGGACATGGTTCGGCATGAAAATCCCCGTGCTCATAGACAATCCCATATCCATACTCACCATGGCGCCCGGCGGCTTCTTCATTTTCGGCTGCCTGATCGCGCTGGTCAACAAAATCATGAAGGGACAGGCGCTCAAAGGAGCGGCCGCGGGCTGCGCCGCGTGCCCGTCCTGCTCCGCCTGCCCGAACGCGAATGAAGCACAAGGAGGTGGCGCGGCGTGATCGATTTCAGAGGACTTGTCATCATATTGGTCAGCGCGGTGCTCGTCAACAATTATGTGCTCCAGCGCTTCCTGGGCATCTGCCCGTTCCTGGGCGTTTCAAAGCAATTAAGCAGCGCAACGGGCATGAGCATCGCCGTCATCTTCGTCATGATGCTCTCGACCGCCGTGACCTGGCCGATACAGACCTACCTGCTGGAGCATTTTGGCATCGGATATCTGCAAACGATCGTGTTCATACTCGTGATCGCCGCGCTGGTGCAGCTTGTCGAGATTGCGCTCAAAAAATATGTGCCCGGCCTATACCGCGCGCTGGGTATCTATCTGCCGCTGATTACGACCAACTGCGCAGTGCTGGGCGTGACCATCTCCAACATAGACGCCGGTTACGGCTTTTTGCAGTCCATGATAAACGCCCTCGGCTCGGGCCTCGGCTTCTTCCTCGCGATGGTGCTTTTTTCCGGTGTGCGCTCGCGCATGGAGGAAGCGGACCCGCCGGAAGCATTTGCAGGACTCCCGCTGACGCTGACGGCGGCCGCTATCGTGTCGCTGGCGTTCTTCGGCTTCACCGGCGTCATCGAAAACCTGTTCGGATAAGGAGGACGCGATGAACCCTATTTTGATTTCCGTGCTCTGCGTGACCGGCATAGGCGTACTGTGCGCCGTCATACTGGCCATCGCCTCCAAGGTAATGAGCATTAAAACCGACGAGCGCCTGCCCGAGATACGCGAGATACTCCCCGGCGCGAACTGCGGCGCATGCGGCTTCGCGGGCTGCGACGGATACGCCGCGGCCCTGATCGAAGGGAATGTCAAGACAAACCTCTGCACGCCGGGAGGCGATGCAGCAGCCCTTCGCCTGAGCGAAAAGCTGGGGCTCGCGTATGAGGATGTGATCGAGAAGGTGGCGTACGTTCGCTGCGGCGGGAACAGCCGCGCGGCGAAAGACATGGTGGAATATCAGGGCATACAGACCTGCGCGGCCGCGACGCTTCTGCACGGCGGCCAGAAGCTCTGCCCGAGTGCCTGCCTGGGCTTCGGCGACTGCGCGCAGGCCTGCCCATACGGCGCTATACGCGTCGCGGACGGCCTCGCGCAGGTGATCTCCGCCCGGTGTACGGGTTGCGGCCTGTGCGTTACCGCCTGCCCAAAGGGGATCATCGCCGTGGTGCCGGATGAAGTCCGCATCGCCGTCGCCTGCTCCAGCCATCAAAAGGGCGCGGCTGTGCGCCGCGCGTGCGAGGTCGGCTGCATCGCCTGCCGCCGCTGCGAAAAGGAGTGTCCCGAGGGCGCCATCCGGGTTGTGGACGAGCTCGCCGTCATCGACTATGATAAGTGCACGGCTTGCGGCCGCTGCGTCGAGGTGTGCCCCACCCACTGCATCCATGCCGCCGATTTTCGCGGAGCGAGCAAGCGGCAGGGCTTCGTCTGAGGGCCAATAAAACATACGATCGAAAAGCCTTGCGATGCAAGGCTTTTTTTCATCATATTTCGCAGTTTGCATCACCGCGTCTTCGCAGCAAGCACGGCTTTGAGCCGCAGTTCCTGCAAGCCGAAGCGCGGCGAGTCGACGGTGACGCGGATTTCACCCGCGCCCTCTGAGCTTACCCAGAACGCGACCGATCCGCCTGCGAGCGCGAGTGCGTCGGGGCCGATGAGCGAACCCGCGCCGACAACGCTGACCCGGACTGCCTCGTTGGAATAGCGCATGACATTTCCGTGCGCGTCGACATGCTCGACGACCACGCGGCAGACGTCATAGGTATCCCCCTCGACAAGCGTTCCCGCATCCGGCGTGATGCGAAGTCCGGCGGAGGCAGCGGAGCCTTTTTTGACGCTCGCGACGAGTCGGTCTCCGATGTACCCCTCAAACGTATACTCGGTCGACTCCGTGCCCCAACCCGCGACGTAGTGCGTAAAGAGATCGACCGCGTCCTGATACGAGAGGCGGTGTTTGAGCATCGTCCACGCCATCGAGAGCCTATATCGCAGCGGCAACGACTTGTCGCCGTAGCGCACGACAGCCGATAGGATACGCTTAATGCGCTCCGCGTCGCGCTTTTTGAAGCCCTCATTGCGCTCGAGCCGATCCCCGATAAAGTCCGCGATTACGATGGGAGGATGAGGCAAGTTCGGGAACGCCGCGCGGTCCGGCAGATACGCGCCGATGCACTCCCCGTTGAGATAGAGCTTTACGCGCTCGCAGTTGGTGAAAACATAAACGCGCTCGAGCATCGAAGCTGCGCGTTCCCCCGGGTTCATGGAGGAGGCAACCTCCATGACCGGCGTTTCGTCCTGCTGCGAGCGATAGGCCGCGGCGGCCTCCTTGGGCAGACGGAACATATCCATAACGCCGTGGTAACAAATCCTATCCCCACTGCCAAAATCCTTGTGCGTGTTGTAGTCGCACATGCACCAGCCGACCGCGCCTGAAATGCCGGGAGTGCCGTACATACTGTCGAGCACGCGAAGGTGGCGAAGCGCCTGTTCCACGCGCTTTTCCTCGCAGTCGAACTTCTTTGTCGGGAAAATGTGACCATTGTGCTCGGTCACGAGATAAGGCGCGCGGGAGCGCGTGACCTTTTCCGGCTTCTTGAGCGTTTCGTTGCGCCCGCTATGGACGAAATCGTTGTAGGTGTAGACATCCTCGAACAGATGGCTGAATTCGAAATTACGCACGCCGCCGGTCTGGCGCGTATCGTCGAGCCGCCGCGCGAGCGCGCTGGTCGCCTCATAAAAAGCGTCGTCGTCCCGCGACTCGTTGATGCGCGTTCCCCAGAGCACGATGCAGGGATGGTTCCAGTCCCGTTCGATCATATCCTCAAGCGCTCGAAGCGCGTTTTGCTTCCATGTTTCATCGCCTATATGCTGCCAGCCGGGTATTTCCTCAAAGACGAGAAGGCCTATTTCGTCGCACCGATCAAGGAAATGGCGTGATTGCGGATAGTGCGATGTGCGCACGAAATTGAGTCCGAGGTCGTATTTCAATATTTCCGCGTCGCGCACCTGCGCGGTTTTGGGCATGGCGCCGCCGACATAAGGGAAGCTCTGGTGGCGGTTGAGGCCGCGCAGCTTGATCTTTTCCCCGTTGAGATAAAAGCCGTCCGGCGTGAAGCGTGCCTCGCGAAAGCCGAAGCGGACCGAGGTTTCGTCGAGCAGCTCACCATCGCAGAGCAATTCCAGCTTGAGCGTATAGAGGTTCGGTTGGTTTAGGCTCCAGATGGCGACGTTCCCAGCGTCAAACGCGGCGCTCACCTGCTGCTCCGTCCTGCCCGTAAGCGCAAGCGGCTGCTCGAAGCGCGTCGCAATGCCGTCCGGTCCCGCGAGCGTGAGACGTATACGCACGTCCCGCCTAACGCCCCGGGCATTGTCGAGGGCAACATCCGCCTCTACCCGCCAGTTTTCGCCGTTCTGCCGCGTTTTCACGCGCAGGCTGGCTGCGAAAACCGCACCGGTCTGCTCTATGGAAACCTCGCGGTAAATGCCGCCGTAGGTCAGATAGTCGACGGCGTAGCCGAACGGCGGAATGTCCGCGCGCTCTCTTGAATCCACGGCGACGGCGAGCACGTTGTCCCCCGCGCGGATCTTCCCCGTCAGCTCGCAGGAAAAAGGCGTGTAGCCGCCCGATTGCTCACTGAGGAATTCGCCGTTGAAATAAATGCGCGCCGCGGCCATGACGCCATCGAAGCGCAGGAAGGTGCGCTCGTCCGGAGGTTCGCCGTAATAAAAGTGCCTTCGGTAGCAGCTCACGAACTGATAGGCCCGCTCGTCGAAGTTGTTGTACGGCAGCTCCACGTTCGCGTGCGGCAGGCGAACGAGCGAAAAGCCTGCCTCGTCAAACGCAACGTTCTCCATGCCCTCGCAATATTCCGGCGAATAGAGCCAACCGTCGTTGATGGGTTGTGTCGTTCTCATACGGATTCACCTTTTATTTGGAATGCCACGCGTGCGGCGCCAGGATTATCATGATCCTTCGTGGGAAAATAGCGGTACAGAGTGCGCCGGTTGATGCCGCGTGCCCGGCGGATTCTGTCCCATATGCGGCCGTGTTGCCGAATTCAGTATATCACAATTGGACCGAGGAATCATTTCCAGCTTAGAAAAGACGGCCCGTTGCGCGATATTGTTAGCTCAGTCGCGCCGCGTTTTCCAGACCCTGCGATATTCCGCGGGCGTGATTCCCTCGTGCGCCCGGAACAGCTTGATGAAATGGCTCACGGTCTCGATGCCCGTTTCCGCGGCCACGGCGGATACCGGTATTTCCGTCATGCGCAAAAGTTCCTTGGCGTGCGCGACGCGCAAGGCTGCAAGATAGCCGTATGGGGAAAGCCCTGCGTGACGCGTAAAGAGCTTTTGCAGGTAATACTTGTTGATGGAAATTTCCTTCGACAATCGTTCCAGCGTGACCCGCTCCCGAAAATGCGCCGCCATATAGTCCATAGCCTGCCGCACATAGGCGGGCTGCGCGGCATCGGCATGGCCGGCGGCCCCGCAGACGCACTCCGCCATGATACCCAAAAGCAATGCGGCCGCCCGGACGTCGGCATTCGGTTCCGGCGCGTTGCGGTAGAGGCCGAGCAGTTCGTAAATGCGCGCGGAGACGCTGTTGTTCGCGGGGAGTTCCCCGGAATTCGCACCGTTTACGGCGAGGAAGCGCCGATACAGATAGTCGCATTCGGCTCCGTAGAAGTGCACCCAGACCACGCGCCAGTTGCCCGTGCGCTCGCTTGTGCAATAATACTGCTGCTTCTGGCAGTCTATCCAGAAAAAGCTGCCCTGCGGCAGAAAAACATCCTGCCCTTCATAGACGAGGCGGCCTTCGCCCGAAAGCGTGTATTTGATCAAATATGAGGGCAGCTCCTCACGCGCCGTAAAGTATTCTCCGCGCGCGATAAAATCGCCCGCCTCCTGCACATAGGGCAGGTTGCCCCTCGCGCCCGCGCCCGCAGAAACGATGAGCCATTCCGATTCGGGTGCCATGTCAATTTTATAGGAGATCTTCATGAGGTTGTCTCACATGCCAACATCGAAATATTTTTTGTCAACTTCGCATGCTGAAAAACACGCGAGCCCTTTGATATAATAATTTTAGCATATTGGCGATGCGACAACAATGGAATGTTTGAGCATCATAAAGCGAGGAGAGCTCTATGAATCGGGACGCCGTCATAAAAGCATACGAATACGCGCGCGAGATCTTTGCCGAATACGGCGCGGACGCGGAGCTTGCCATACAGAAAGCGGACGTTGTGCCCGTTTCCATGCAGTGCTGGCAGGGGGACGACGTCATCGGCTTCGACGGCGCAAAGAGCCTTTCCGGAGGCATTGCCGCCACGGGCAATTATCCGGGTCGCGCGCGCACGCCTGAGGAACTGCGCTCGGACATCGTTATGGCGCGCTCGCTCATACCGGGCAGCGTCAAGGTAAGCCTGCACGCCTGCTATGCCGAAAAGAAAAACGCGGCGACGGATCGAGACGCCTACACCATCGCCGATTTCGAAACATGGGCGGACTGGGCAAAAGAGAGCGGCTTCGGCCTCGACTTCAACCCGACGTTCTTCTCCCACCCGATGATGGACGGGGACTTCTCGCTTTCGAGCTTCGATGAGACGAAGCGCCGCTTCTGGGTCGAGCACGGCAAACGCTGCCGCGTGATAGGCGCAGAACTCGCCAAGCGCACGGGCGAACCCTGTGTCGTCAACTTCTGGATGCCTGACGGCTACAAAGACACCTGTGTGGACACCGTCCGCCGCAGGGAGGTCATGACGCGCTCGCTCGACGAGATTTTCGCCTACGGCCCCAACCCGCTTGCGCCCTGCTCCATCGAAAGCAAGCTTTTCGGCGTGGGACTCGAGAGCCATACCGTAGCGAGCCACGAATACGCGCTGTGCTACGCGCTCACGCGCAATCTGGCCTACTGCCTCGACGCCGGGCACTTCCACCCCACAGAGGTCGTGAGCGCCAAGCTCACCGCTGTTTTGCAGTTCTTGCCAAGCGTTCTTTTGCACATCTCGCGCGGCGTAAGGTGGGACAGCGACCATGTCGTTTCCTTCGACGACGAACTGCAGCGCGTCATGGATGAGATCATCTGGAACGGGCTCGAAAACCGCGTTTACATCGGACTCGACTATTTCGACGCCTCGATCAATCGAGTCGCAGCCTGGGCCATCGGCATGCGCAACGCAAGAAAGGCTCTGCTCGCCGCCTATCTCGCGCCTTCGGACAAGCTGCGCGAGGCGGAGCAAAGCGGGGATTATACCACGCGGCTCGCCCTTTTGGAGGAGCGAAAGACCCTGCCCCTCGGCGCGGTGTGGGCTTACTACTGTATGACGCGCGGCGTTCCGCTCGACTTCATGCCCGAGGTGAAGCGCTACGAGACGGAAGTTCTCTCAAGGAGGTGACGCATGGACAGCTTCTTTGAAACGCATCAAACCGAGCTTTCGAACTTCGCCGCGCTCTCGCAAGCCATCGGTGCGCGGGCGGACTATGTGCAGGGCGGCGGCGGCAACACCTCGGTCAAGCTCGGAAGCGAGCTTATGGCCATCAAGGCCTCGGGGTACAAACTGAGCGACATTCGCTCAGACGCGGCCTACGCTGTGCTCGACGGGAAAAACATGCGCGAATTCTACCTTGCACATGAGCCGGATGATTTTGCCGACGTTGAAAAGGAGTGCGCCGCCTTTACAAAAGCGCAAGTCAAAGAAATCGCAGGGCTCTCCCCCTTGCGTCCTTCGGTCGAGGCGGGATTCCACTCTCTGCTCGACCGGTACGTGATCCACAGCCACAGCGTATACTGCAACCTCATTACCTGCGTTGAGGAATGCGAAAGCCTCCTCCATGCGGCGTTTTTGAACGCATCGTTCGCTTGGGGATGGGTTCCTTACGCTGATCCCGGCGCGCGCCTCACGTTTTCCCTGCGCGACGAAATAAAGCGCGTCGAGAGGAAAACGGGAAAACGCCCCTCGGTGCTCCTCATGCAGAACCACGGCCTCATCGTCCACAGCGATGACCCGGATGCCTGTCTCGCGCTTCACAGCGAGGCCAACGAGCGCGCAGCGGCGTATTTCGGGTTCTGCGGCGCATCCTTCCCCGCAGTTGCCATCCGTCAAACGGGCGAGAACGTGTTCGTTTCGGATACGCCGTATCTTTGCGAATATCTCAGGGGAAGCGCATATCCGGTTGAAAAGCTGTTGTCGCAGCCGCTCTATCCCGACCAGATGGTATTTCTGACGGGTGCGCTGGGCGAAACGGCGACCATCGACCGCACGGCCGGCGCGGTTTCCTACCGCATGTCTGAAAGCGCCGCGCTCGCGCTGGAGCAGACGCTCGCGGCGGTGGTATTCATTGAGGAAACGCTTGCGGCGGCGGGATACGCCGTGCGCTCCATGGGCGAGTCGGCGAAGGCCTTCATCGCCAACTGGGAAAGCGAAAAATACCGCAAGCAGCTTGCAGAAGGGGCGAAACCGTGACGCGCGACATGCTCGCCTTCGACCTGGGCGCCTCCAACGGGCGCGCGGTGCTCGCGCGCTTCGACGGCGAAAGGTTGGCGCTTGCGGAACTGCATCGCTTCGGAAACGCACCGTATGAGAAAAATGGCTTATCGCATTGGAATGTCAACGGGCTGTTTCATGAGCTGAAAAAGGGCTTCCACGCTTATCGGCAGACCGTCGGAGGCGAACTTGCGAGCTTTGGTATAGACACCTGGGGAGTGGATTACGGCCTGCTCGGCGCGAACGGCGTTCTTTTGGGTGACCCGCGCGCCTACCGCTGCGCGAGCGACGCTGAAATGGAACGCGCCTGGGAGAGGGTGGACAAGCGCGCGCTCTTCGAGCGCACGGGCATCGCAGCGATGAACTTCAACACCGCGTATCAGCTTTACAGGCGCGTCCTTGAGATCGACGCTGAGCTTCACAACGCGCATACGCTGCTGCTGATGCCCGACCTTTTGGGATATCTCTTTACGGGCGACCGGCTCACCGAATACACCAACGCGACAACGACAAACCTGTACAACCCTTCGGCGGGCGCGTGGGATTGGGAAACCATCCGCGCGCTGGACTTGCCGGAGGAAATCTTCACCCCGACAGACTGCGCGGGAACGCTGCGCGGCCCCATCCGCACGGAACTCGCGCAGGGACTGGGCACGAAGGGAACGCTTCTTGCCGCCGTCGGCACACACGACACCGCCTCGGCAGTGGCGGCCATTCCGGGATCGGGCAGTTTCGCGTTCTGCTCAAGCGGCACATGGTCTCTGTTCGGCGTGGAAACCGACAGATCCGTGCTGACGGATACCGTGTATAAAGCGAATTTTTCCAACGAGGGTACCGTGCAGGGCGGCTTCCGTCCGCTCAAGAACATCATGGGGCTGTGGCTCGTCCAGGAATGCCGCCGCGAATGGGCGCGCGAGGGAAAAAAGCTTTCGTGGGATGAGATCGTACGGCTCGCGGAAAAGGAAGCACCTTTTCATTCCATTATCGATCCGGACGACGCTCCGTTCTTCTCTCCCGGCAACATGCGGGCGAAAATACGGGCATACTGCAAAAACACCGGGCAGCCCGCGCCGGAAACGATCGGCCAGTTCGCGCGCTGTATCTATGAGAGCCTCGCGCTCAAATGCCGCCGCGCGCTCGAAACGCTCGAGGCCATCAAGGGCAGCCGCATCGACGCGCTCAACATGGTGGGCGGCGGCATTCAAAATGGACTGCTCAATCAGATGACGGCGGACGCTTTAGGGCGCACGGTCATCACCGGCCCGACCGAGGGCGCATGCGCGGGCAATGCGCTCATGCAGGCGCAGGCGCTGGGCGAAATCAAGAACATTGCGGAAGCACGCGAGGTGGTGCGGCGCTCGTTCCCGCTTGAAGTTTGGGAGCCGCGACAAATATCCGCGTGGCAGGACGCTTACGGCCGACTTCTGGAATACATGGAGGGAAAACGCGCATGATCAACATGAGGCATTGGGAGGATATCGCGCGCGCGAACGCGAACAACCGCCCGCAAACGAATGGCCGCCTATCGGGGAAGATCGCTCTTGTTACGGGCGGCGCACAGGGCTTCGGGCGGGGCATCGCGGAGGAATTATATCGCGAGGGCGCGCGCGTCTGCATCGCCGACCTCAATGGGCCGCAGGCCATAAAGGCCGCCACGTCCCTCGGAGAGCGCGCCTTTGCCCTAAAGGCCGACGTAACGGACGAGGCGGATGTTGCTAGTATGGTCGCTGCGTGCGCGGAGCGCTTCGGCGGGCTCGACCTGCTCATCTCCAACGCGGGTATCCTGAGAGCGGGTTCGCTCGACGAAATGGAGAAAGCGGACTTTGAGCTCGTCACGGCCGTCAACTACACGGCATTCTTCACCTGCGTCAAATACGCGAGCCGCATCATGAAGGCGCAGCACGAGGGCGCGCCTGAGGCTTTTTACGACATCATAGAGATCAACTCCAAATCCGGTCTCGTCGGCAGCGAAAAGAACTTCGCCTACGCGGGCGGCAAGTTTGGCGGCATCGGTCTTACGCAGAGCTTCGCACTCGAGCTTGCACCGTGGAACATCAAGGTTAACGCCGTCTGCCCCGGCAACTACTACGACGGGCCGCTCTGGAGCGACCCCGAGCGCGGCCTGTTCGTGCAATACCTGCGCGCGGGCAAAGTACCGGGCGCGAAGACCGTGGAGGATGTGAAAGCGCATTATCTCAAAAAATCGCTCATCAAGCGCGGCTGCGCACCCGCCGACGTGGCAAAGGCCATCCTCTACGCCGTGGAGCAGACGTTTGAAACGGGTCAGGCAATACCTGTGACGGGCGGGCAGGTGATGCTCAGGTGATCGACAGGCTTCTGCTTGATAGACTCAACGCGTCCGCGAAGGAAGAGCGGCTTTGCGCCCTGCGGGAAGCGCTCAAAACGGCGGCATTCCCGCCCGTGGACGCGCGGCTCGTGAACAACCACATCCACACGACATTCTCGTTTTCGCCCTACTCTCCCGCCGCCGCGGTTTATGCCGCGCGTGCCGAAGGACTTTGCACCTGCGGCATCGTGGATCACGATTCTATGGGCGGCGCGGAAGAATTCATCGAGGCGGGAAAGCTCGCGGGCATCCCGACGACCGTAGGGGTCGAGTGCCGCGTTTCCATGGCGGACACGCCGTTTGGAAGCCTGCGCACCAACAATCCCGATCAAGTCGGTTTGAGCTATATGGTGATGCACGGCATGCCGCAACGTTTCATTCCGCGCGTGCAGGAGTTCTTCGCACCCCTTCGCGAGCGCCGCAACGCGCGCAACCGCGCTATGCTCGCGCGCATCAACCGGAAAATAGACGTTGAGCTCGATTTCGAGCGCGACGTGCTGCCCCTCTCCCAATATGCAAACGGCGGCACGGTCACGGAGAGGCATCTCCTGCAGGCACTCGCGCGGAAAATAGCGCCGCAGAATGATCTGCTTGCAGAATACGACCTTATCGGCAGGCTCAAAAAGGACTGCATCCCGGATGTTTACATTGAGGCGACGGACGAATGTCCCCTGCTCGCGCAAATCGCCGCGCTCGCCGAAGAAACGCACGCCATACTTTGTTACGCGTATCTGGGCGACGTGACGGAATCCGTCACCGGCGACAAGAAGGCGCAGCGCTTCGAGGATGAGCGCCTCGACGCACTGTTTGAAACGCTCGGCGCAAGCGGCATCCGCGCCGTCACCTATATGCCCACGCGCAACACGGACGCGCAGCTTGCGCGCGTGCGCGCGCTGTGCGAGCAATACGGTTTCATGCAGGTGAGCGGCGAGGACATCAACTCGCCAAGGCAAAGCTTCATCATCGAAAAAATGCGCGACGTGAACTTCGCGAACCTCATCGAGAGCACATGGGCCATTATCCGCAACGAAAGAGAGGCGTAAGATGAACCTTTCCTATCTGCATCCGGCCGACTTCACGGCGATGTTCATGCAGCGCACCTACGACCGCGTTAGGAGGTACCAATTTTGAAGACGAAAGCCCTGCGCCTCTACGGCGCGAACGATCTGAGGCTGGAGGAATTCGAGCTCGGCCCCGTCGGGGACGACGACGTCCTGTGCGAGGTCGTTTGCGACAGCCTCTGCATGTCGAGCTATAAGGAGCTTACCCAAGGCGCGGCACACAAGCGCGTGCCGCAGGATGTCGCGCAAAATCCGGTCATCATCGGACACGAGTTTTGCGGAAGGATCCTCGAGGTTGGCAGGAACTGGCGGCACAAATATCAGGAAGGCGCCGGCTTCGCCATACAGCCCGCGCATTTCTATAACGGATCTCTATCCGCCCCCGGCTACTCCTACCCGCTGTGCGGCGGCGACGCGACGCATGTGAAGATCCCCAAGGACATACTGCTTGCGGATTGTCTGCTGCCCTATGAGAGCGACACGTTTTTTTTCGGCTCTCTCGCGGAACCCATGAGCTGCATCGTGGGCACGTTCCACGCCATATACCACACGAAACCCGGCAGCTATGAGCATCAAATGGGCATTGCGCAGGGCGGCAAGCTCGCGCTGCTCGCAGGCGCGGGGCCTATGGGCCTCGGCTCCATCGATTACGCGCTGCACTGTGAGCGCAGACCGGGACTTTTGGTGGTAACGGATATTGACGAGGGGCGCCTTGCGCGGGCGCAGAGCATCTATACCTTGGAGCACGCGGCGGAATGCGGCGTCAAACTCGTCTATCTCAACACCGCGAAAGCCGAAGATCCTGTTTCCGCACTGGTGGAACTTGCGGGCGGTTCCGGCTTCGACGACGTGATCTGCTTCGCGCCCGTGCGCACAGTCGTCGAGCAAGCGGACGCCATCCTCGGCTTCGATGGCTGCCTCAACTTCTTCGCGGGGCCGTCGGACACGGCTTTTTCGGCTCCCGTCAACTTCTACAACGTCCACTATGCAAGCCATCATCTGGTCGGCACGTCGGGCGGCAACACCGGGGACATGCGCGAGGCCATCGCGCTTATGAACGCAGGCAAAATCAATCCTGCGGCCATGATCACGCACATAGGCGGGCTCGACTGCGCAGCCGAAACCACGGCGAACCTTCCTCGCATCCCGGGTGGGAAGAAGCTCATCTACAACCAGATCAGTCTGCCGCTGACCGCGCTCGCGGACTTCGGGGAAAAGGGCAAATCCGACCCTCTGTTTCGAAAGCTCAACGAAATCGTGAACGCGCACAACGGCTTATGGTGTGCCGAGGCCGAGAACCACCTGCTCGCGCACGCAAGAACGGAGGCGAACTAGCATGGCTACGGCGGTCATTTTGCCCAAGCAGGGGCAATCGGTCGAAAGCTGCGTCATCGGGGAGTGGCTAAAAAAGGTCGGCGATGAGATCAGGGTCGGCGATGTGCTGTTCACCTACGAAACGGACAAATCCGCCTTCGCGGAGGAAGCCAAAACGGATGGCACGCTGCTTGCCGTATTCTTTGAGCAGGGAGAGGATGTGCCCTGCCTGACTACGGTAGCCCTCATAGGGCAACGGGGTGAGGATGTTTCCTCTTTTGTACCCAAAAGCGGCGTGAGCCCTGTGCAGAAAGCAGCGATACCCGCGCAGGCCGAATTTTTCGCGGCCTCCTTCGCGCCTACTGCGGAGCGCGCTTCGGGCGTATCTGCGCGCGCACGGGCGGCGGCGGAACGCATGAATCTCGATATCAACAACGCCGCGCCCTCCGGCCCGAACGGTCGTATCATCGAGCGCGACGTGCTCGCCCTCGCGGGGAACCGCATAGGGGGTATTGGGCAGACCGCCGCGCCGCAGACCGGCGCGCAAACGCCGCTTATGGCTGTCGGCGCGTTTAAGGATGAAAAAATGTCCCCAGCGCGCCGCATCATCGCCAAGAATATGTTCGAGAGCCTGCAGGGCACGGCGCAGCTCACGCACACGGCCTCGTTCGACGCGACGGAGATACTCGCGCTTCGCGCGTGGTATAAGGTAGAGAAGGTCGCCGTCACGCTCAACGACATGATCCTCTTTGCCGCGTCGCGCGTGCTCAGAAGCTGCGCTTACATGAACGCCCACTGTTTGGGTGAAACGTTGCGGACTTTCGAGCATGTCCACCTCGGCGTCGCGGTTGATACGCCGCGCGGCCTTCTCGTGCCCACGCTGTTCAACGCGGATGAAAAGAGTCTCGCAGAAATCGCAGCGGAGGCTCGTTCGCTCGCGCTTGCTGCGCGGGATGGGAACATTTCGCCCGATCTTCTCCAGGGCGGCACGTTTACGGTATCGAATCTCGGCGCATATGGAATCGAGCACTTCACGCCCGTCATCAATCCGCCGCAGGTGAGCATCCTCGGCGTAAACTGCATCACGGAGCGCGTGCGCACATTGAACGGCGTCGTCACAACCTATCCCGCGATGGGGCTTTCGCTGACCTACGATCACCGCGCGGTGGACGGTGGGCCCGCGTCGAAGTTTTTGCAGGAGCTCGCCAATGCGCTCGCGCATTTTGACGAGACGGCCGCGCAGTGCGGCATTTGAATAAAGTGAGGCGAACAAACGATGAGTAAACAGTTGACCGTCGATCCCTCGAAGGTACGGAAACCCGAGGCGTGTCGCGTTCCGGAAATCCCCGTGAATGTCTATCAGAAGAGCGTGAAGGACGAGCTTTCGAACTTCATAAAGGATGAGTTTTTGCGCATCTATCGCGACATGTGCATGATCCGCGAATTTGAAACCATGCTCAACCTCATTAAGACCACGGGCGAGTATCGCGGCGTCGCTTACGATCATCCCGGCCCCGCGCATTTGGGCATCGGGCAGGAGGCGACCTACGTCGGCGCGGCGTATTGCCTGACGCTTGAGGATGTTACCTTCGGCTCGCACCGCAGCCACGGCGAGATTCTCGCCAAAGGGCTGCGTTCCATAGAAATCCTTCCGGAGGCAGAGCTGCTCGGCGTCATGGAGGGCTTCTTCGGCGGCAAGACCTACCGCGCAGCGCGAGAGGAAGGCAAGAGCATCCGTGAGAACGGCCTGAGCTTCCTGCTCTACGGTACGATGTGCGAGATCTTCGCGCGAGAGAACGGCTTCAACAAGGGTCTGGGCGGGTCGATGCACGCATTCTTCACGCCGTTTGGCATTTACCCCAACAACGCCATCGTCGGCGGCAGCGGCTCCATCGCGCCGGGCGCGGCGCTCTATAAGCTCATCAACAAAAAACCCGGCGTTGTCGTCTGTAACATTGGCGACGGCTCGCTTGCCTGCGGCCCCGTTTGGGAAGGGCTCATGATCTCCGCCATGGACCAAGTGCGAACCCTCTGGGGAAAGAACGGCGGCGCAATGCCGATACTCTATCATATCAACGACAACTTCTACGGCATGGGCGGGCAGACGCGCGGGGAAACCATGGGCTACGACATGGCTGCGCGCGTGGCGGCGGGCGTTCGACCGGACGCTCTAAACGCAGAGCGCGTAGACGGCTACAATCCTCTCGCCGTAATAGACGCATACAGGCGAAAGCTCCCATTGGCGAAATCCGGCGGGCCGGTCTTCCTCGACGTGGTGACTTATCGCATCTCCGGGCACAGCCCTTCGGATTCCTCAACCTACCGCACCAAGGAGGAGATCGCCGCGTGGGAAGCGCAGGACTCCATACTCTCATTCGGCGCGCAGCTCGTCGAAGCGGGCGTCGCCACGCAAAGCAGCCTCGACGCAATCCGAAAGAAGGTGGATGAAGACATCTTCCGTTGCTTCCGACTAGCGGCCGACGAGAAAATCTCCCCGCGCGCGGATGTGTTTGGCGCGCAGAATGATTTCATAGGCAATCTGATGTTCTCGAACCGGACCGTACGCGCTTTCGACGCGGATAGGAAGCCCGACGTACTCCTGCCCTACGAGGAATGTCCGCGCGTGCAGCAGATCGCCAAGAAGGCGCGCTTCGCCTTCGATGAAGCCGGAAACCCCATCTCGAAAAACAAGGTCTACCAGCTTCGCGACGGCATAGCGGAACCGATCATAAAAAAGTTTTATGAAGACCCTACGCTCGCCGCCTTCGGCGAGGACGTGCGGGACTGGGGCGGCGCATTCGCGGTCTATCGCGGCATGACGGAGGCCATTCCCTATCATCGCCTGTTCAACACGCCCATCGCGGAAGCGGGCATCGTAGGCGCGGCGGTTGGTTATGCCATGAGCGGTGGCCGCGCGATCGCCGAGATCATGTACTGCGACTTCGTCGGCCGCGCGGGCGACGAAATCTTCAACCAGCTTTCCAAGTGGCAGGCAATGAGCGCGGGGCTCATTAAAATGCCGGTGGTTCTTCGCATGAGCGTAGGCAGCAAGTACGGCGCGCAGCACTCGCAGGATTGGTCTGCGCTGATCGCGCACATCCCGGGCTTGAAGCTTGTCTTCCCCGCCACGCCCTATGACGCAAAGGGGCTCATGCAAAGCGCACTCAACGGCACCGACCCGGTGGTCTTTCTCGAGAGCCAGCGCATCTACGACGCGGGCGAACAGTTCCATGCGGGAGGTGTGCCCGAGGCGGAATACGAGATCCCCATCGGTGAGCCGGACATCAAGCGCGAGGGCAAGGATGTGACCATCCTCTCCATAGGAGCGACGCTGTATCGCGCGCTCAGGGCTTGCGACATTTTGCAGGAGAAATACGGCGTTTCGGCGGAGCTCATCGACGCGCGCTCACTGGTGCCGTTCAATTACGAGCCGGTCCTGGCGAGCGTCAAAAAAACCGGCCGCATCGTCGTGACCGGAGACGCTTGCGAGCGCAACAGCTTTATGCGCAACATGGCAAGCTGCATCGCCGAGCTATGCTTCGACGATCTTGACGCGCCGCCCGTGGTAGTGGGTGCTAAAAATTGGATTACCCCCGCGCACGAAATGGAAAACGCCTTCTTTCCGCAGCCGGAGTGGATCGTGGATGCGATACATGAGCGCATCCTGCCGCTGCCCGGGCATATTTGCCGGCACAACTTCACGCTGCTGGAGCAAGTGCGGGAGAATCAGCGAGGGGTCTAGGCGTGCGCCGTACGGCCAGCCGTGAATAGAAAAGAAAAGGAGCCAAACATGAAACAGCAACCGGGGCGCACGCGTCAGAGGCAGCCGTTTTCCGTGTTCCAGCCGATCACGACAGGCAACAGCTCCTCAAACAGCGCGTCCCTGTTTTCTCCGTCTATCCGATAAACCCTTGCGTTCGGATGGGCGCGCACCTCGTTGAGGAAAGGCACGTCGAAGCGGTCCTTCACCGCGGCGATGGCCGGTATGCGCCCGTCCAGCGCTCGAAAGACGGCCTGAACGAATGCTTCCGCCCGGGCCTCCATGAAGCCCAACTCATCCATGACGATGACGCCGTCCGGCCGGGCCTCGGAAATGTATTGCACGCCGAGCGAATTGAATACTTCGAGAGCCACCTCGCGCTCCTTTGAATTGCATACGCCTATCCGGTTTTCAGCATCATGTACCCGTTCGGACGCGCCCGCCGGATGGATGTAAACGGGATGAAAGCCCGTTTCGTCGGCCGCAAGCCGCTTTGTGACGAAGCCGTATACGGGCCGCGCGCTGTGCGCGAGCAGTTTTTGGATCAGTGTGCTTTTGCCGATTCCGCGCTCCCCGCAGATGAGGATATGCCTGGGCTGCATCATATGTTTGCCTCGCTTATACAACGTTTTAACCCGCACAGCGGTATTGGAAACTTTGTACCGCCATTCCTTTCCCCAGACCGTTGACGGAGAGCCAGCCTAATTGTCAATTCTCCAAAATCGCATCCCTCCTGCATAATCGCACGCCTGCAAAACCGCGCCCGCGCGCGCAGATAGGCGCACGCCTGGCGCTGGAAGCAGCGCGTAGTTTTCGGAATGAAAGATTCCTTTTGCGTCTATGGCGCCGAGGGCAGCGTAGGCGACGCCCCATTTGCTCGAAAATCCACGGAACGTGAGCTCGACCCGCCCGTCCGCGCGGGATACGGCGTAGTCCGCTGAAATGTCGGCTTCCGGCATGACAGGATACTCGATGCGCATCTCGGCGGCGTCCTTGAGCAAGGAACCCTCGCGGTGCCCCTCGAGCTGGCGACGGCGCAGCATGCCCATCGCGGCCGGGGAGGAATCCACAGCGAGGTAGCATCGGCCGAGCGAGGAAGCCGCGGCCGCCGTCGTGCCGCTTCCGGAAAAGAAGTCCGCCACGAGGTCGCCCTGCTTCGAGGAAGCGAGTATCATGCGGCGTAACAGCGCCGCGGGCTTCTGCGTCGCAAAGCCCGTGCGCTCGGGATCGCGCTGGTGCATGTGCTCGATGTCGTCCCACACGTCGCTCGGGTAAATGGGCGTATCCTCATAATAGGTGTAGGTCTTGCCGCCGGAGCGGATGGAAAAGCACACGCGCCCGTCCGCGTCGACGGTACGCTTCATGTTGTTGCGCTTCTGCGGGCCGCGCGGCATGCCCACGGCCGCGATGTCGAAGTAGACCGAGGGGGATTTTCGGTAGAAGAGTATGGTGTCGTGCTTCCTCGAATAGTGCCGCAGAGAGCGCCCGCCGGATTTGTAGGTCCAGACGATCTCGTTGAGGAAGTTTTCCTCGCCGAAGATCTCGTCCATCACGAGGCGCAGCTTCGCGCTCATCCTGTAGTCGATGTGCAGGTAGATCGAGCCGTCGGCCGCGAGCAGCGCGTGGCAGGCGCGAAGCACCTTTCGCATCATGCCGAGATACGCTTTCTCGCCGAGGCTGTCCGAATAGACCGGCACGACGAGCTTCTGCTTCGCGCCCGCAGGCTTGATGGAGAAGGTTTCGCCCGTTCCGAAGGGCGGGTCGATGCAGATCAGGCGCACGCGGCCTTCATACTCGCCCAGAAGCTCGGACGCGAGCTCCTCCGCCCTGCCGAGCAGGAAACGGCCGGGGCCTCCCACCGGGTACGCTTCGCCCCGGACGACGAAATTCCGTTCCATACCGTCCCTCCCACATGATGATATGTTGCGTCCGGACATGCCAAGGCGAAAAGGCTTCCGCGATTCCCGGGGGATTGTCAAGCGGCCGCGGCCCCCTGGCTTTCGTACCTTCCGCGCTTTGCTGCCCGGAAACGCGCAGCGTTTCAGGCAAAGCGTGCACTCTCAAAAAAACGGCGAAGCCGCTTTTTTGATATGAAAACGCCCCGGGCATGCCGGGGCAAGGACCGCATATTACGCGTCGGCGCGGCGGTTGTGCGCGTTCGCCACATGCGCCTCCATAGCGGCCTTGGCCTCCTCGGGCTTGTGCTGCTCGATCGCCTCGAAGACGCGCCTGTGCTCGCTGAGCGAGCGCGTCGGCCGCTCGGGAGTCGTGAGGGAGTTGCGGCGCACCTGCCGCGTGTTCTGGTGGAGCTGCGCGAGTATGTGCCTGAGCACGCGGCTGTCGCACGCCGAAAAGATGACGTCGTGGAACTCC
>JAPXSN010000003.1:0-44878 GCA_033813015.1 Clostridia bacterium
GTACAGGATCATCGACTTTCCGCTCTCAAACTGCGTGAACAGCGACATCGACACGGTCGGCGTGCTCACGCAGTATGAGCCGCTCGAGCTCAACGGGTACCTCGGCAACGGCAGCGCATGGGACCTTGACCGCAACACCGGCGGCGTCTATGTGCTCCCGCCCTACGTCAAGGGCAGCCGGGGCGAATGGTATTCCGGCACGGCCAACGCCATTTTCCAGAACCTCGCCTTCATCGAGCGCTATTGCCCGGATTTCGTGCTCGTGCTCTCGGGCGACCACATCTACAAGATGGACTACGCGGCCATGCTGCGCCACCACATAGAGCGGCAGGCGGACGCGACCATCGCCGTGTTCGAGGTGCCCATCGAGGAGGCGCACCGTTTCGGCATCATGGAGACTGATGCGGAGGGCATCGTCACCAACTTCATCGAAAAGCCAAAGCAGCCCAAGAGCAACAAGGCGTCCATGGGCATCTACATCTTCACGGCCTCCGTGCTGCAGCGATACCTCGTCGAGGACGATGTAAACGCGGCTTCCTCGCACGACTTCGGCAAGGACGTCATCCCCAAAATGCTGCAGGACGGCATGCGCCTTTCGACCTACGCCTTTCGCGGGTATTGGAAGGACGTCGGCACCGTCAAGAGCCTGTGGGAGGCCAACATGGATCTCATCGGCGACAAGGCACGCCTCGACCTCAACGACCGTGAGTGGCGCATTTACAGCCGAAGCCCCGTCATGCCCGCGCACTACATCGGCCCCGCCGCCTCGGCACGCTGCTCCATCGTCAGCGAGGGCTGCGAAATAGACGGCTCAGTCGAAAACAGCGTGCTCTTCACGGGCGTGCGCGTGGGTCTTGGCGCGCATGTGAAGGATAGTGTACTCATGCCCGGTGCGCGCATCGGCCCGAACGCCATCGTGAATAAAGCCATCCTCGGCGAGGAAGCCATCGTCGGCGCGGGCGCGGTTTTAGGCGACGCGCGATGCGCGGACGACCCGCCCTATGATACGTCGCTCACCGGGGACATCACGCTCGTGGCGAGCGAGACCAGCATCGCCCCCTTCGCGCGCGTGCCCGCGGGCATGATCATCAACAACGACTTTACCGGGGAGGAGGACGCCGAAAATGACGGATAACGCCTTTGGCCTCATCTACACGGGAGAATCCAATCTTCAGCTCCGTGAGCTTACCTATTCGCGCTCGGTCGCGGCGGTGCCCTTCGCGGGGCGCTACCGCTGCATCGACTTTATCCTGAGCAACCTCGTCAACACGGGCATCTCCAACGTGGGCGTCATCACGCAGAAAAACTACCACTCGCTCATGGACCATTTAGGCTCGGGCAAGGAGTGGGATTTGCACCGCAAGCGCGACGGCCTCTTCATCCTGCCGCCTTTTGTCACGCGCGACAACACGGGCATTTACAACGGCACGGTGGACGCCATACGCTCCGTGTTGGGCTATGTGCGCAGGAGCGGCCAGCGCTACGTGCTTTTGTCGGGCAGCCACATCATCTACAACATGGCCTATTCGGATATGATCGCCCAGCACATTAAAACCGGCGCGGACATCACCATACTCTACAACGATGTGACCGCCTTCGACCGGGACGACCAGTATGACGATCTTCGCCTGATGCTCGACGAGAAGGGCCGCGTCTATGACTTGCAAATAGACCCCTACCGACCCATGACGCCGAGCCAGAGCTGCGACATGTTCGTCATGGAAAAGACGCTGCTCGAATACCTCGTGGAGGAGGCGGCCTCCCACGCGCTGACCGATTTCGTGCGCGACATACTTGTCAAGAATGTTTCGACCCTCAAGCTCTACGGCTACCGCTACGACGGCTACGTCGCGCGCATGAACTCGCTCTCAAGCTATTTCAAGCACAACATGGCCGTGCTCGACCGGGGTGTGCGAAGCGACCTGTTTAGCCCGCTTCACCCCATCTATACCAAGGTCAAGGACGAGGCTCCCGCGACCTACGGGCCGGATGCGCATGTGGCCAACTCCCTCGTGGCGGACGGCTGCATCGTCGAAGGCAGCATCGAGAACTGCGTGCTCTTCCGCGGCGTGCACATCGGCGCGGGCAGCGTGTTGAAGGACTGCATACTCATGCAGGCGAGCGACGTAAGGGAAAACTGTTCGCTCGACCATGTGATACTCGACAAGAGCGTAACCGTGCGCAGCGGGCGCAAGCTCGCGGGGTACGAAAGCTTTCCCGTCATCATCCGAAAGGGCAGCACCATATGAGCCAATCCGCCAAAAAGCCGAGCATCCTGTTTGCAGCAAGCGAATGCGCGCCCTTCGTCAAGACCGGTGGCCTCGCTGACGTCGCGGGCGCGCTTCCCGCGGCGCTCGCAAAGCTTGGCTACGACGTACGCGTCGCCATCCCGCTCTACAAGCAGATCCGCCGCGCGTACGGCGAGGAGCTGACCCACCTTTACGACGGCAAAATCCGCCTTGGCTGGCGCGAGCAGTTCCTCGGCGTGGAAGCACTTGTGCGCGACGGCGTCGCCTATTACTTCATAGACAACGAATTCTACTTCGGTCGGGACAACATCTACGGCGTGTTCAACTGCGATGAGGCGGAGCGCTTCGGCTTCTTCTCCAAGGCCGTCGTCGAGCTCATGGCGCGCCTGAGCTTTTACCCGGACATCGTGCATCTCAACGACTGGCAGACGGGCATGGCCGCGGCGCTGCTCAAAACACAGTACGCACACATCCCCGAATTTGCGCGCATCCGGACGCTGTTCACCATCCACAACCTGCGCTTCCAGGGCGTGTTCGACCGCGGCTTTGCGGATGAGCTTCTCTCCCTCGGGCCCATCGCCTTCGACCCGGACGCACTCGAATACTGCGGATGCGTCAGCTACATGAAGGGCGGCCTTGCGTTTGCGGACGCCATCAACACCGTGAGTCCGACCTACGCGCGCGAGATTCAGACGAGCTTCTTTGGCGAAACGCTCGACGGTATCCTTCGCGCGCGCGCCGGACGCCTCACGGGCATCCTCAACGGCATCGACACCAAGGAATACGATCCCGCGACGGACAAGGCGCTCCCCGCGAACTTCTCGGTTGACGACATGGCGGGCAAAGCGCTGTGCAAGGCCGCGCTCCAAAAGGAGCTCGGACTTGAGGAAGACCCGAAAGCGCCGCTTCTCGCCATCGTTTCCCGCCTGACCTCGCAGAAGGGCTTCGACCTCGTCGAGCGCGTGCTTTTTGAGATGATGGAAAAGCCCGTTCAGCTCGCGGTGCTCGGCACGGGCGAGGCGCACTACGAGGGCTTCTTCAATTGGGTGCAGAAGCGCTTCCCCGGGCGCGCCGCCGCGCACATCGCATACAACGAAAGCCTCGCGCGGCGCATCTACGCGGGCGCGGACATGTTCCTGATGCCCTCGCTCTTCGAGCCCTGCGGCCTTGCGCAACTCATCGCCATGCGCTACGGGACCGTCCCCATCGTGCGCGAAACCGGCGGCCTTAAGGACAGCGTCAAATGCTACAATAAATACGAGGACACGGGCACCGGCTTCTCCTTCCTCAACTACAACGCGCACGAGCTTCTCTACACCGTGCAGCACGCGGTCGATTACTTCCTGGAGGATCCCGCGCTCTGGGCGCGTCTCGTCGCGCGCGCGATGCGGGAGAACTTTTCGTGGGACAAGCGCGCGAAGGAGTACGAGGAGCTGTACGCGTGGCTCGCAAATAATTGATAATTGACAATTGACAATTAAAGGACGCCGCCGCGGCGGGGATGGAATCATTGACAATCGAGGGGACGATTGGAGAAGGCGGGCGGATGATATCCGCCCCTGCAACGGGATATATACCTCCTAAAAATAGTTATTCGCCATTCATTATTAGCTATTAGTTATAACCGGAGGTTATATGAAATACGTCATGGCTTTGGACGCGGGTACGACCAGCAACCGCGCGATGCTCTTCGACGCGAATGGCCGCGCCGTAAGCTGTGCGCACAACGAGTTCCCGCAAATCTACCCCAAGCCCGGCTGGGTCGAGCACGACGCGATGGAAATCTGGGCGACGCAGTTCGGGGCGGCGCGCGAAGCCATGGCGCGCGTGAACGCGCGGGCCGAGGACATCGCGGCCATAGGCATCGCCAACCAGCGCGAAACGACCGTCGTGTGGGATAAACAGACCGGCGAGCCGGTGTGCAACGCCATCGTCTGGCAATGCCGGAGGACGGCGGAATACTGCGATTCGCTCAAGGCGCGCGGCCTTGCGGAGTGGTTCCGAGGCAAAACGGGCCTGATGCTCGACGCATATTTTTCCGGCACCAAGCTCAAGTGGATGCTCGATCACATGCCCGGCGCAAGGGAGCGCGCAAAGCGCGGGGAACTGCTCTTTGGCACTGTGGACTCGTGGCTCATCTACAAGCTCACGGGCGGCCGTGCGCACGTGACGGATTATTCCAACGCCTCGCGCACGCTTCTTTTCAACATATACGCGCTCGACTGGGACGATGAAATACTCGCGGAGTTTGACATTCCCCGGGAAATGTTGCCCAAGGTGCTGCCCTCGAGCCAACTCTATGCCCAAACCGACCCCGCGCTTTTCGGCGCGGCCATCCCTATCTGCGGCGCGGCAGGCGATCAGCAGGCCGCGCTGTTCGGGCAAAGATGCTTTTCGCCGGGCGAGGCGAAAAACACCTACGGCACGGGGTGCTTCCTTTTGATGAACACGGGGGATGTGCCTGTCGCGAGCGCGAACGGCCTTTTGACCACCATTGCATGGGGCTACGGCGGCCGCATCGAATATGCGCTCGAAGGCAGCGTGTTCATCGCGGGCGCGGCCATCCAGTGGCTCAGGGACGAGGTGCGCCTGATTTCCGCCTCGGCGGAGAGCGAAAAGCTCGCGCGGGAGGTGCCGGATACCAACGGCTGCTATGTCGTGCCCGCGTTCGTTGGCCTCGGCGCACCATATTGGGATCCTTACGCGCGCGGGGCAATCGTTGGCATCACGCGCGGGGTCAATCGAAGCCACATTGTGCGCGCGACGCTCGAATCCCTCGCGTACCAAACGTGCGATGTCCTGCGCGCCATGGAGGAGGATTCCGGCATCCGCCTTTTTGCGCTCAAGGCCGACGGCGGCGCGAGCGCAAACGATTTCCTCATGCAGTTTCAGGCGGATGTCATCGAAGCGCCCGTTTTGCGCCCCAAGTGCGTCGAAACCACCGCGCTGGGCGCCGCGTATCTCGCCGGGCTCGCCTGCGGCTTTTGGAAGGACCGCGAGGAACTCGGCCGCCGCGTGCCCGAGCCGGACTGCTTCGCGCCGGACATGGATGAGGCTATGCGCGCGCAAAAGCTCGCGGGCTGGAAGCGCGCGCTCAGATCGGCACGGGCGTGGGGCGAGGAATGATTACCAATTGATAATTGACAATTGACAATCGGGGGAACGTCGCCTGCGGGCGGGTTTATAGGGACCGATTCCATATCGATCCACACAAGAAATCGGAAGGGCGTTTCATGGAAAAATACGATGTCATCGTAATCGGCGGCGGCGTGGTGGGCTGCGCCACACTAAGAGAGCTGACGCGCTTTAAGCTCCGCGCCGCGCTCTTCGAAGGCGCACCGGACATCTGCTCCGGCCAGAGTAAAGCCAACACCGCCATCGTCCACGCGGGCTACGATGCCAAACCCGGCACCAACAAGGCGCGCTTCAACGTCATTGGCAACGCCATGTTCGACCGGCTGGCCGAAGAATTGGACGTGCCCTTCGAGCGCAACGGCTCGCTTGTGCTCGCCTTTTCCGAGGAGGGCATCCCGGAGCTTGAAAAACTCGTCTGGCGCGGCGCGACCAACGGCGTCAAGGGGCTTCGCGTCGTGCGCGGCGAGGAACTGCGCGAGATGGAGCCGAACATCAGCGAAAAAGCCGTCGCCGCTTTGTGGGCGCCCACGGGCGGCATCGTCAGCCCGTATGAGCTGACCTTTGCCTGTGCCGAAAACGCAGTTAAAAACGGCGCGGCCATCTTCCGGAACATGCCGGTCGCGGACGTAACCCGAGACGGCAGGGGGGGCTATATCCTGCGCGCGGGGGAAAGGGAAGTCGCCGCGCGCGCCGTCGTGAACTGCGCGGGCGTCCACGCGGATGAGATCAACAACCTCGTGAGCGCGGAAAAAATCGAAATCACGCCGCGCCGCGGAGAATACTACATCGTGGATAAGAGCTACGGCAAGCTCTTCAAAAGCGCCATCTTCCAGCTCCCCACGGCCATGGGTAAGGGCGTGCTCGTCGCGCGCACGGTGGAGGATACCATTTTGCTCGGCCCCACGGCCGACGATATCCCGGACAGGGAGGATAAGGCCACCACGGCCGCAGGTCTTGCCCGGGTGCTTGAACGCGCCGCGCTCACCTGGGAAAACATCCCGCGCCGCGGCTTCATCACGACCTTTTCCGGCGTACGCGCGCATTGCGACAAGGATGATTTCGTGCTGGGCGAGCCCGGGGACGCGCCGCTTTTCTTCAACGCGGCGGGCATCGAGTCGCCCGGGCTTACGAGCGCGCCGGCAATCGCGGTGTATCTCGCCGAAAGCGTCGCGCAGCGCCTGCGCGCGGCGCAGAACCCCGCCTTCGATCCCGTGCGAAAGGCCATACCGGCTTTTCGCACGATGAGCGCAAACGAGCGCGCGGCAGCCATCGCCGCCAACCCGGATTACGCCAAAATAGTCTGCCGCTGCGAAAACATCACGGAAGCGGAAATCCGCGAGAGCATCCGCCGTCCCGTCGGCGCGCGCAGCGTGGATGGGGTCAAGTTCCGCGCGCGGGCGGGCATGGGGCGCTGTCAGAGCGGCTTTTGCCTCACGCGGGTCATGGAAATACTCGCGCAGGAGCTGGGCGTGCCGGAAACGGAAATCACAAAATTCGGCAACGGCTCGTACCTCGTGGCCGGGAGCATATTCGAGCAAAGGGAGGACGGGCGCGCATGAGGGAGAGGCAGGTCGGCGTGCTCGTCATCGGCGGGGGCCCGGCGGGGCTCGCGGCAGGCATCGCCGCGAAAGAAGCCGGGTGCGAAAGCGTGCTCGTCATAGACCGCGAGGACGCGCCCGGCGGCATACTCAAGCAATGCATTCACAACGGCTTCGGTCTGCACACCTTCGGCGAGGAGCTGACCGGCCCCGAATACGCCGAGCGGTATATTGAAAAGGCTTACGCCGCGGGCGTGGAGATCGCGTGCGGCGCGATGGCGATCGATTTGACGGGCGATCGGGTCGTCACGGTCGTGAGCCGCGAGCGCGGGCTGGAAGCCATCCGCGCGGGGGCTGTCGTGCTCGCGATGGGCTGCCGGGAGCGGCCGCGCGGTGCGCTCGCCACGCCCGGCGACCGCTGCGCGGGCGTGTACACCGCGGGCAATGCGCAAAAGCTCGTGAATATGAAAGGGCTCATGCCGGGAAAGCGCGTGGTCATACTCGGCTCGGGCGACATCGGCCTCATCATGGCGCGGCGCATGACCTTCATGGGGGCGCATGTGCTCGCCTGCGTGGAGCTGATGCCGTATTCGGCAGGCCTTACGCGCAACATCGTGCAGTGCCTCAACGACTTCGACATCCCGCTCCTGCTCTCGCACACGGTCGTGGACATCAAAGGCCGCGCGCGGCTTGAGGGCGTGAGCATCGCGGCGGTCGATGAAAATCTCGTCCCTATCCCCGGCACGGAGCGCGAGCTTCTCTGCGACACGCTGCTGCTTTCCGTGGGTCTTCTTCCGGAAAACGAGCTTTCCTCCATGGCGGGCGTACCCATTTCGCCCGTTACGGGCGGCGCGGAGGTGGATGAAAACCTCCAGACCGGCGCCCCCGGCGTGTTCAGCTGCGGCAACGTGCTGCACGTGCACGACCTCGTGGACTTCGTTTCCGAGCAGGCGTCGCACGCGGGCAGGAACGCCGCGCTCCATGCCGCAGGCAAGGCGCTGCTGCGCGGGACAGTCCCTGTCGAGGCGGGCTTCGGCGTGGGCGGAGTCGTGCCGCAGTTCATCACGAGGGAGCCGGACGGCGACGTGAAGCTGATGTTCCGGCCGCGCGGGGTCTATAAAAAAGCGCGCGTGATCGTCGAGCGCGCAGGGCGCGAAATTTACTCCAAAAAGGAAATGATACTCGTGCCGGGCGAGATGGCCGGCGTGACGCTCAAAAAGGAAGCGCTCGGCATAGGGGCTGAACCTGTGCGCGTGCGCATCGAGGTATGACATGAGGGAAGAAAAAGAGCTCGTGTGCATCAACTGCCCCATGGGCTGCCGCATGAAGGCGACGCTCGAGGACGGCGCGGTCACATCTGTGTCGGGCTTCACCTGCAAGCGCGGCGAAACCTACGCGCACGAGGAGCTCACGCACCCCGTGCGGATGGTGACGGCGCTCGTGAAGGTCCAAGCAAGGGCGCAGCCCCTGCCGGTCAAGACCGACCGGCCCATCGACAAGGCTCTCATCTTCAGCGCGCTCAAGGCGCTCAGCCATGTCAGCGTGCAGCCGCCGGTCCGCATAGGCGAGGCGGTGCTTTCGAACGTATGCGGCACATCTGTGAATTTTGTCGCCACATCGAACGCATAACGCGGTAAAACCGAAACATTACACTGCAACATCCCTTGTAAGGAAAAGAATGTTATTATAGAATAGTAATTGGACTTACCGTAAACCGGACGACCCGCGAAGGGAGGCGGCATATGGCGAACAAAAGCGGCGTCAGGCCCTACACTGCGCAGGAGCTTTCCGCGTTCTGCGCCGAGCTCGCTCTGGTGCTGCGCTCCGGCATGTTCCTGCCGGACGGCATGGCGGCCATGGCCAAGGAAAGCGGGGACCCGATCATCTCCAAGCTCTGCGCTGCTTTGCAGGGCGGCGGCAAGCTCGCCCCCGCGATGCGCGAAGCGGGCGCTTTTCCGTATTATATGGTGGGCATGGTGGATCTGGGCGAATCCGCGGGCAAGCTCGAGCAGGTTATGGAGGCGCTCAGCCTCTACTACGAGCGCGAGCACGCCGTGCGAAACCAAATTCGCTCCGCCGTGTTTTATCCGATGATGCTCGTGGCCATCATGATCGTTGTCATCGCGGTGCTGCTCATCCGGGTGCTGCCGGTGTTCGCCGATGTGTTCGCGGACCTCGGGGGCGCGGCGGGCGCGGTTTCCCCGGAAATCGCGGGGTTTGGCGAAATCGCAGGCTACCTCGCGCTCGCGCTCGCGGCGCTGATGCTCGCCTTCTGCGTCCACCTTTCCGTACGGCTACGCTCCGCCTCGGGTTACGCCGCGCTCATGCGCGGCCTCGCGCGCATCGGCTTCACGCGAAAGCTCGCGGAAAAAATCGCCGCTGGCCGCTTTGCCTTCGCGCTCTCCATGCTGCTCGAGAGCGGATATGCGCTAGACGACGCGCTCGCCAAGCTCCCTTCCATCGTGGATAACGACAGGGCGGGCGCGCAGATACTCGCCTGCCGCGAGGCCATGGCCCAGGGCGCTTCCTTCTCCAAGGCCGTCGAGGAAAGCGGCCTTTTCCCCGGCATGTATGCGCACATACTCGGCGTGGGTTTCCGCGCGGGCGCGCTCGAGCGCGTGAGCGCGAAGGTCGCCGCCATCTACGAGGAGGAGATAGACCGCTCTATCTCCCGGCTCGTGGGCATCATAGAGCCCGCGCTCGTGGCGATGCTGTGCGTCATCATAGGGGCAATACTGCTCTCGGTGACGCTGCCCTTGATGGACATCATGGCCGGCATCGGCTGATTGGGGCGGTTATGGCGCGGCGCATCGCAAAAAAAAATGCCTTTCTTCCGTGGTGGAGCGGGCTTCTTGTCACGGCGGCGGTCTTCACCATCTGCCTGACGCTGATGCTCTACGGCATCGAGCGCACGCGTCTGGGCGTGGCGCAAAAGGAGCTTGCGCTCGTCGAGCGCGCGGTCAACCGCGCGGTGGTTTCCTGCTACGCCATGGAAGGCTTCTACCCGCCGAGCATCGACTATCTCGTTGAAAACTACGGCCTTGAGGTCGACCGAACCAAGTATTATATCCACCACGAGGCCTTCGCCTCGAACGTCTACCCGACCATCTGGGTCGCGAGGAGGTGACGCGCATGCTGCGGGATACGGGACGCGGCGTCACCGCGACGGCGGCTATGCTGCTGCTGTTCGCGGCCTTCGCGGTGCTGACTTTGCTGCAGGCGCTTTACGGCGCGGCCGTGTACGAGCGCGTGGTCGGCCGCATGGACGACGGATATCATCTGCGCGCCTCGCTCTCCTACGTCGCCAACAAGCTCCACGCCCACGACGGCGCGGGCGAGATCGATATCGAGGATGCGGACGGACTCCCCGTGCTCTGCCTGTGGGATGAGGGAAAACAGGGCGTGACCTGCGTCTACTTCTTCGACGGCGCGCTGATGGAGCAGTATATAGAAGCTTCGACGCGCTTCGAACCCGCTGCAGGGCAGAGGATTGCCGAGCTTGCGGATTTCACCTTCAGCGAGGCGCAAGGCGGCTTCTCCTTCACGGCCTACACCTTCGAGGGAACCATGCGCACGCTCGACGTGCGCCTGCGCACGCCCGACGTGCGGCTTCGCGCCGCGAAGGAGGCCCCGTGAACGCGCGCGGCGGCTACGCCTTCCTCGTGGAAATGACAGCGGTCATCCTTTTCTTCGCGCTCGCGGCGACGGCGGTCATCACGCTTTTCGTCGGCGCGGACAAGCGCGCGAAAGAAGCCGCGG
Organism: Clostridia bacterium; assembly: GCA_033813015.1. Classification (GTDB taxonomy): domain Bacteria; phylum Bacillota; class Clostridia; order Christensenellales; family CAG-138; genus Phil1. The sequence continues at coordinate 10,682 of JAPXSN010000003.1, forward strand.
CGCTTTCGGGCGCGGTGCTCGCGGCGAGCTCCGCCGCGGAGCTCGTGCGCACCTCCGCATCCCCCGAGGCTGACTTCTCGGCGCGCTACGGCGCGACGCAGGCTGAAGGCGGCTATGAGGCGTGGCTCGACCCGAGCTTTTTGCCGGGCGGGCTTCAGGAATACATCCTCCGGCTCGAGTGCGGGCGAGCCGGAGGAATGTGTGAGATGACGGTGTCCGTCATGGAAAAGGACGGGGAAGAGTTCTATTCGCTCTCCTGCGCACGCTTCATGGGGGGCGGCTCGTGAGCGCGCGGCCGCCGCTCAACCGGGCGGGTCGCGGCTTCACCGCCGTGGGAGCGCCGAGCATCATCATCCTGTTCGTGATGCTCTGCCTCGCGTGCTTCGCGGCGCTCTCGCTCGTGAGCGCGAACGCGGAAATGCGTCTTGCCATGCGCATGGGCGAGAACACGGCGCGCTGGTATGCGGCCGACGCCGAGGCGCAGCGGCGGCTCGCCCGCCTCGACGAACTGCTAAGCTCCGGAATCCTCGACGAACCGGACGCGGCGGCAGCGCTCGCGGCCGAAAAGTATGTCTACGATCAAACGCAAGGGGAGGAGACCATCGCCTTCTATACGATGATCTCGCACTACACGGCGCTGGAAACCACGGTGCGTCTCGAGGGCGGCGGCTATACTCTCATCCGCAACGCCACGATCGTGACCGGGGATCTGGAATATACGCAACTGCCATTTTTATGGGACGGGGTGACGATTTATGATTGAAAAACTGCTCATCGAGGCCATCAGCCTCAACGCATCCGATGTGATCATCGCGCCTGGCTCCCCGCTTGCGTTTAAGGCCGCGGGCGTGGTCAGCCCTTCCGGGGACACGCCGCTGACCCCGGCCAAGACGGAGGCGCTTGTGCGCGAGATCTACCAGCTCGCCGGAAACCGCAGCATGGAGCGTTTCCAAAAGACGGGCGACGACGATTTCTCCCTCTCCATACCGGGCGTGGGCAGGTTCCGCACAGCCGTATACCGCCAAAGGGGCTCCTGCGCGGTCGTGATCCGAATCGTGCGCCACGAGCTGCCCGACCCGGCGCTGCTAAACATCCCCGCGGGCGTCATCAACCTCTTTACGGCCAAAAAGGGCCTCGTGCTGATCACCGGCCCGGCAGGCAGCGGCAAATCCACGACGCTTTCGTGCATCGTGGACCGCATCAACAAGACCTTGCCATGCCATATTATCACCATCGAGGACCCCATTGAGTACCTTTACAAGAACGACAAGAGCATTGTGAGCCAGCGCGAGGTCAGCCAGGATACCGAGGATTTCAAGAGCGCGCTGCGCTACGCCTTGCGCCAGGCGCCCAACGTGATCCTCGTGGGCGAGATGCGGGATTATGAAACCATCAGCATCGCCATGACCGCGGCGGAGACCGGGCAGCTCGTGCTCTCGACGCTGCACACCATCGGCGCGGCCAAAACCGTGGACAGGATCATCGACGTGTTCCCGCCGGGCCAGCAGCAGCAGGTGCGCGTGCAGCTCTCGATGACGCTCAACGCGGTCGTCTCCCAGCAGCTCATCCCCACCGTGGACGGCGGCGTGACGCCCGCATTTGAGGTGATGATCGCAAACCCGGCTGTGCGCAACCTCATCCGCGAGGGCAAGGCGCACCAGATCGACAACGTGATCTACGCGAACCCGGAGACCATGGTTTCCATGGACGCAAGCATCACGCAGCTCTACCGCAAGGGGCGCATCAGCTACGACAATGCGGTCAACTTCGCCTCCGATCCCGACTCCATGACAAGGCGCATCGATCGCAACTACGTCAACTGACGCCAAACGGCGGGTTTCGCCGCCAACCAACAGAACACGCGCCGGGTCGGCCTCGCCCAAAGGGCGGGGATCGGCTCGGCAATGCCTTTGAAGGAGAAAAACATGGAAAAGCTGAACTTCGGCATACTCGGCACGGGCTGGATTGCCAACGAAATGGCAGATACCCTCGCGCGCTCCGGCGACGCGAAACTTTACGCCGTGGCCTCGCGCGAGCTTTCGCGGGCGCAGACCTTCGCCGCGCGCTATGATATCCCCAAGGCATACGGCTCCGATGCGGATCTGCTCGCCGACCCGGATGTGGATGTCGTCTACGTCGCCTCCCCGCACTCCCGCCACGCGGAACAGATGAAGGCCTGCCTCGAGGCGGGCAAGCACATACTGTGCGAAAAGGCGTTCACCGTCACGGCAAAGGAGGCGCGGGAGGTGCTCGCCCTCGCGCACGAAAAGAAGCGCGTCGTCGCGGAAGCGCTCTGGCCGCGCTACATGCCCATGGCAAAAACCATAAGGGCTTTCTGCGAAAGCGGCAAAATAGGCCGCGTCTACGGCGTATATTGCAACCTCGGCTACCCGGTGGCGACCGTGCCGCGCCTGCGCGAACCCGAGCTCGCGGGCGGCGCGCTGCTGGACGTAGGCGTCTACACGCTCAACTTCGCGGCGCTCGTGCTGGGCAGCGAAGTCACGGGCTTCACGAGCTCGGCCGTCAAAAACGAGCTCGGCGTGGATACGCAGGGCTCCATCGCGCTGACCTACTCGGGCGGCCGCATGGCCACGCTCCTTTACAGCGTGCTCGGCGCCACGGATCGCCTGGGCATCATCTACGGAGAAAAGGGTTATGCGCTGATCGAAAACATCAACAACTTCGAATCCTTGCGCGCTTATGACGAAGATTACAGGCTCATCGAGCACATCGAGCGGTCCCCGCAGGTCACGGGCTACGAATACGAGGTGCGCGCCATAGTCGAGGCCATCCAAATGGGCGCGACCGAGTGCCCCGACATGCCGCACAGCGAAACCATCCGCATCATGGAGTTGATGGACGACATTCGGCACGGGTGGGGGCTGTGGTATCCGGGGGAACGGGAGTAATTGTCAATTGAAAATGGTCAATTGACAATCAAAAAACGCCGCCGCGGGCGGAGAATTTCCGCTTTTGAAGCGTTGGGGATTGGATGCGGAAGTAGGGGCCGATATGGAATCGGCCCCTACGGATTTCACCCGATTTTTAATTGTCAATTCTTCCTGCGGCTGCGCACGAGCACGAAGCCCGCAAGGCTCGCGGAAAGGCCGAGCAGTAGCATGGCGTAGCCCAAATAGTTGACGTCGCCCGTCTGCGGCGCTTCGATCGGAATCTGCGGCGTCGGGATGCCCTCGAAAACGGCCGTGATGGTCAGCTGGCGATTCGTGGTGACCAGGACATACGGCAGTGTCTCCTCATAGGGATCGCCCGGCCCCGGGGTTACGACCTCGCTGGTGACCGTCACCCGGGCTTTATCCCACATGAGCGTGCTGGGTTCCCACCCGATGAATCGGTAGCCCGGCAGCACCGGATCGCCCGCCATGATCACGGGCTTGGTTTCGGAATTGACGACGTCATCCGGCCAGAAGACCACGCCGGGCTGCTTGTTCTGATGGTAGAGGGTGTAGGTCGCCCTTTCATGGACCGCCATCTGGGTGAAGAAGCCTGTGGTAGTGCCCTCGAAGAAGCGTACGAGGCGCCGCTCGTCACCTCTGCCCTGATAATCCTTGCTCATGAGCGTATATTCGGGCGTGGTCCAGCCGACGAAATTATAGCCGGGCATCGCCACCACCGCGCTTGGGATGATGGGGCTGGTCGCATGCTCATCCGGGGGATCATCGGGCTGTCCGTCAACCGGGGGCGTGATGTCGTATTTGAGGATGTAATGATCCTCCACGGCAATCCACTGTGCGGTAACGGTCCGCGCGGAACAGTCGTTTAGCAAAAAAATGGTCATCGTATCACCGGGCTCGCCGAGCAGGCTTCTGTAATTCCAGCAAAGCAGCGCATATCCGGGTCTGGAGCAATCCGCCTCGGTGGGTAAGCTGAATGTAATTCTTGCTGAAACGCCGCTTCCGGTCACGGGTACCTCTATCGACGCCGGTGTCGGAGAGCCGCCGTTCGCGTTAAAGTGAACCGTCACCGTCGTTGGCGCGGCCAACGCAACTCCCCCGAGACTCAGCACGAGCGCGAGGACGACGGCCAGCGCCGCCAACTTTTTGAAGATGCTTCTGGTTTTCATGATTGATCCCCCTCATTTGATTTTATAATGCCCTTTGGGCCAAAGTGGTTTACATGGTTATATTGGCACTCGCTGCTAGAAATTATAACCGCGTTCAGTTACGCCGCGGTTACAAATTCGTAAAAAACATTCTATAATTTACCTATTCGACACATATAGACAGTAAACTATTAAAGTTCTTAGCATTCGGGAAAGCCTGAAAAAAATGTCGGCGAGGCCTTTGCCGATTCGTACACGCGCCCCAAAAAGAAGGGAGGCGGCCTTTGGGCCGCCTCGGATTCGATGGTATATTTGGTTTCCGCTCAATCCTTCTCAAAGGGGGAGCGGCCTTTCGGCCGCTCCCCTTGATTCTGTGGGATAGTTCGCTTGCGATCAATCCTCTTCCTCGATGGCGCGCACCTTCTTGCGGATGAACAGACTCGCCGTGAAGATGACCGCGATCAGCGCAAACGCCGCAACGAAGATGATCAAGCCGGTGTTGCCGGTCTGCGGCGTGCCAAGCGGGGGCTTGGTCGGCGTGGGCGAGGGATCGGGCGTCGGGTCGGGGCCGCCCTCTTTAACGAACTTCGCCGTCACGGCGAGCGTGTAGGTCGTGGTTTTGAGAATGTAGGGCTCGCCCTCCGTCGGGGTGACGATCTGGGTGCTGACGCTGACTGCGGCCGTGGACCAGTCGAGCGTGTTGGGCCTCCAACCCTTGAAGATGTAGCCGGGCAGGTAGGGGGCTCCGGCAAGCTCGGGCGGGGTCAGGGAGTCGACCACGTCGCCGGGCCAGTTGGTGACGCCGCTGACGTAGCCCTGGTAAAGCAGGGTGTAGCGGGCCTCCTCGACGATCTCCATGCCGGTGAAGGAGCCGTAGGCCGTGCCTTCATATAGAGTCGTGATGATCTCGACGCCGTCGACGATCTCGCTCGTTTCACCCGTCTTCTCCCACGCCGGAGCGGACCAGCCGGAGAAGTTATAGCCGTCCAGGCTCACCACGGCGCTCGGGGAAATGGGACTCGCGCCCTCTTCATCCGGCGGGTTCGCGGGCTGCCCGGGCACGCTGCCGAGTATGGCGTAATGCAGCGTATAGTGTTCCCGCTCATTTATCGGGATGAACTGCGCCACGGTGGACGCCTCGAGGTAGTGCGTGTAGATAAGGCCGTCGGGCGAGATTTCCAGGCGGGAGCCATTCTCCGCATAGTCGCTCCCGCTGATGCTCGCGGGACTCCAGCCCGTGAAGCGGTGGCCGTCGAGCGAGGCGGTCTCGTCCCCGATGGTCTGCGCGGAGGTTCCGCTCTTCATATCGGGCAGCACGGCGCCCGCGGGGCCGGTGAAGGTGAGCTCGTAGATGTACACATGCTCTATTTTGCCGAAGCTGCCCGTGACGTCGATCTTCTTGGTGTAGGTCGTAACCCACTGGTCGAGCGTTTCGTCAAAGCGGGTTTCGCCTTCCACGGCCGGGGTGCCGTCCCAATCGAGGGAGCCGGGGTTCCAGCCGCCGAACAACTTGCCGTCCTCGCTGGGCTCGGGCGCGATGGTCGGGAGCGAGGGCGGGTTGGTGACGTTGACGTCGAGGTGGTCATAGCTGCTTGAGCCGCCGTGTACGGTGTAGTCCACGATGTAGACGTATTCGTTGATGCAGCCCTTCTTGACGAGCCTGCCCTCGATGGTCGCGGAGTAGACCGTGGTCTTGACGAAGCGGTTGTCCGAGTTGAGCGTATAGCCCAGCACCGCAGCCCATCCGATATCCGCGGCGGGCGCGCCGTTCTGCTTCCAGCCTTCGAAGGCGTAGCCGAGCTTCGCGGGTGTCAGCGTCGTCAGCGCGGGTTCGCTCGTCTGGTCGGCGAGGTCATTGGGCCATGTGCCCGGATCGGCGAGGTCCTTGTCGCCGGTGTAGGTGAGGTTCCAGAGTTCTTTCTCAACGATGTCGTTCATCGTGAAGGAACCCGTGACCTCTGCGGAATAGACGCGGATGGTGATGTACCTATCCCCAACATCGTCGTAGCGGTAGTTGATGCCTGCCGTGCCCCAGTCGAGCGTCGCGTCGCTCACGCCGGCGCCGTTCTGCGTCCAGCCGGAGAAGGAGTGGCCGTCGAGCGTCGGGTTGCCCGCAAGGCTCGGCTTGCTCGCGGAGCCGCTCACGTTCGCGGGCGGATTGCCTATGGTAAGGTTCCTGCCTTCGAGGTCCTTGTACGGCTGACCCGCGATCACATAGGTGAGGTTATAGATGGTTTCCTCGCCGCAGTTCATCGTGAAGTCGCCCACGACGGCCGCGCTGTACGTCAAAACTTTGATGAATCTGTCCGCAGCCTCGTCGTAGCGGTAGCTGACTGCCGCGCTGCCCCAGTTAAGCGTCGCGTCATCCACAGCGGAGCCGCTCTGCTTCCAGCCTGTGAAGGTATGGCCCTGCACCGAAGGCGCGCCTGCGAGGGCGGGCTTCGCCGCAGCACCCGTCACGTCCGCGGGGCGATTGTTGATGGTGAGGTTGATCCCGTGCGGCGCCTGGTACGGCTCGTTGGCGAACGAGTAGGAGAGGTTGTACAGAGCCTCCTCCTCGCCCATGTTGCGCGCGAAGCTACCCGTGAGGTGCGCCGTGTAGATGGTCACGTCTATGGTGCGGTTGTGCGCGCTGTCAAAGTCCTGCCGCGTGCTCAGGGTCCAGACGATGTCCGCGCTCGCGCCAATCGCGGAGCCGCCCTGCGCCCAGCCGCCGAAGGTATGGCCCTTCATCGAGGGGCTTCCGCCGAGGGCGGGCATGGTCGGGGAGGCGACGACGTTGGCGGGCATGTTGCTCGCGCTGAGTATCGCGCCGTCGGTCGGGTCGGTATACGGGCCGCCCGCGATGCCGTAGCTGAGGCTGTATTCGGTCGCCTGGCCGTGCTCATTTTCAGTCACGGTCGCGGAGGCGCCGAGCATATAGCGGGAATACTGCACGAACACCCACACGCCGTCGCGCTTCTCGAGCTTCTCCTCAAAGGTGGCGGCGGAGTTGCCCCAGGGCAGCATCTGGCCTTCGCCGTAAAACTCATCGGGCTGGCCGAGCGTGACGCCCCACCCCTTGATGGAGTAGCCCGGCGGTACCGTGGGCAGCGCCTGTGCGCTGAGCGGGGTCGAACCCCTTTGCTGCGCGTCGTACGCACCTATCGTTGCTCCGGTGTTGTTGGTCACATGGTAATCCACGATGTACTCTTCCACGCTCAGGATGTTCTTGCTGAGCGCGCCGTTGATGGCGAGCTTGTAGCGGATCGTATGCACCGCGCCCACGCCGGGCTGCGTGCTCGGAACCGTGCCCTCGGAGATGATGCTGAAGTCGCCCTGCTCGAGCGGCGGCGTCTGATCCCAGCCGCCGAAGCTGTAGCCGTTGGGGATTATGGGCGAGCCCGCCACGCCCGTGGGCATGCTCGTCACATCCGTGACGCTGTAGCCGAGCATTTCGGTCTTCTCGGCGGTGCCGTCGCGGGTGACCCAGTATTCGACCGTGTAGAACTTCTTTTCAATGTCCTCGCACTTGACGAAGCGGCCTTCAACGGTGATGGTGCGGTAGATCTTGGTGATGAATATGCCGCTCACGGGATCGTACACCTCGGGCTGGCTCGTCACCACGACGTAGCTCGCGTTCCAGTTGAAAGCGGACACCGGGCTGCCGCCGATTTTCCAGCCGCTGAAGTCGTAGCCGTTCTTCGTCGCGTCTGCGGCGAGGGTCGGCGCGCTCTCAACGTTGGCAACATCGTTGGGCCAGGTGGTCGCGATGTCCTTATCGCCTGTGTAATTCACGCTGTAGAAGGTCTTTGCGCAGACCTGCTTGGTCAGCGTGCCCGTGAGCGTAATCTTATAGTAATTCTTGATGACGTTGGGCGCGCCCACGCCGCCGGGCACGGTCACGGTCCGGTCGAAGTCGTAGTTCCCGAAGGCGAGCGCGGTGAGCTTGACCGTCGTGCCCTGCTTGAACCAGCCCGCGAAGGTATAGCCGTCCTGCGAAATGCCGGCGTTGACCGTTGTGGGCATCGGGGTGGCCTCGACGTAGGCGTTGACGATCTCGCCCGCATCGGCATAGTCGCCGTCGAGATTGAGGTCGATCTTGTAGGTGACGGAGAAGTACTTCTCGACGACGTCCTCGCACTTGGTGAAAGTGCCGTTGACCGTGATAGTCTTGTGCGTCAAGGTGACGAACTTCTTGAGCCCCGCGTCGTAATACTCGGGGTCGACCACGACGTTCACATAGCCCGCGCTCCAGTTGAGCGAGGCGGGGCTCCAGCCGTTGAAGGTGTAACCGTTCTTGGTCGCGTCGGCCGCGATGGAAGGCGCGCTCGAAGCATTGTAGACATTGCTCGGCCAGAAGGTCGCGCCCGCGCTTTCCCCGGTGTAGAGCACCGTATAATCGGTCTTCGCGCAGACCTGCTTGGTCAGCGTGCCCGTGAGCGTGATGGAATAGTAGTTCTTGATGATCTTCGCGGTGCCGGGGCCCGCGGGGATAGTCTGCGTGCGGCCGGCATCGAGGTCGTAGTTCCCGAAGGCGAGCGCGGTGAGCTTGACCGTCGTGCCCTGCTTGAACCAGCCCGCGAAGGTGTAGCCGTCCTGCGAAATGCCGGCGTTGACCGTCGTGGGCATGCTCGCAACGTCGACATGGGCGAGCGTCGTTTCACCCGCGTCGGCATAGTCGCCGTCGAGGTTGAGGTCGACCTTATAGGTGACGGAGTAATATTTTTCGATGATGTCCTGCAGCGCCGCGAACGAGCCGTGGACATTGGCGATGTACTCGGTCGTGCGGATGTAGGAATCCGTGGCGGCGTCGTAGGTGATGACGGGCTCGGCCGCGCTCTTTGTGTAGTTTTCGGCAACGAGGGTCATCAGGTTCGCGCCGGCGCCGTTGAGCTTCCACCCGTCGAAGCTCGCGCCTACCTTGCTGGCAGTGCCGAGCGTTAGGACAGGAGCCGCCTGCTTATCGACGTCCGCCGGCCAGATTACGCCGGTCATGTCGGAGGGCTTACCTATATAATGGAGAGTATACACGCTGCGCTCGACGTAGGGCTTGGCCTCCCAGCGGGCATAGAACGTGTAGTTCTTGTCGACCTTGGACGGCCATGTGGTCACCTTCGTGTAGGTGGAGCCATCGTAGGTATACCAGCCGAGGAACACATAGGCCTGATCGGGGTCAGTCACCGGGATCGCCGGGAATGCACTCGAGGGCGAGTTTTTGAGATACGCGATGTCGGCATAGCCGAGCGTAGAGCTCGTCTTGCCGATCTGCCCGCCCTTGCCGTCCACGAGCACGGTCTTGAAGGTCACATCGTAGGTGACGCAGTCGGATTTCCACTGTGCCACGATGTGTATCGTGGGCCAGCTCTTGCTTGTGCTTGCGCGCGTGAGCGGTATGCTCACCGTCGAGCCCACGGCGGCGTTGCTCTTGAAGAGCGTGCCCGTCTTGCTGCCGACATACACGTTGAAGCCTGTGAACGTGTATCCGCTGCGCTCGGGCGCGGCCTGGAGCGTGTGATTGGCCGTACCGCTCGTGCCGTTGTTCATCGTTACGTCGTAAGTTTTGTAAGCGGTCTCCGAGGCGGTTTTGTAATAGTAAACCGTCGTCTCACTGCTCGTGCAGGCGAGCGCCGGGCTCGCCGCCGAGAGCACCATCGCCAGCGTCATGACGAGCGCCATGAGCCTGGCCAAGCCGATCCTCTTCATCATCGTATTTTCCCCCTCGATGTATTTGCATCTGCGTTTGCGTCCGTTATGGGTATATATATCCGATCCTGCTGACTCTGTGATGAAATCATAACAACAGGGAGTTACAGCACAGTTACAAAAGGCTGTTTCCGCCGCCTTTTTTCTATATTTTGTAAACTAATTTGGTTTATACAGCATAAAGCGCGCAGCGCACGCCGAAAAGCCTCGCTTAACGCCGAAATGTCCGCGTCTGCCGCCGCAAAGGAGCGGAACTTTCGGCCAAAAACGCCTTATTTCACGTGGGTTACACTTTATGCTTGACAATATTGTGTAATTGTAATTATAATGGTGCCGGAATCGAACATCCGCTCGGAAGATCCCGACGAACCGGCACACCCGTCCAAAGGCGGGGTCGCAAAGCTAGAGGGCCTAAACGCGAAAGCGCATGGCAGCCAGTTGCCGAAACGAGAGCTTTTTCTTCGTTTTCGGGGCACTTGGGCGGCGCACGCTATCCCGGCGCACCGCCTCGCGAAAAGAAAGGATAAAAACGTGAAAAAGCACTTCCGACACGGCGCGCTTGCCCTCGCGCTCCTTTTGGCGCTGAGCGCCCTTGCGTCCCCGGCAGCCGCCGCGGGGGGGTCTCTCGCCTCAAGTCTGCTCTCGCCGCCAAGCGGGAGCGTGGGCATAGACACATCAACGGCCTCGCTGGGCTACGTCGTCCTGTTCTACGACGACGGCACTTCCGCCTCGATGAAGGCGGGCTTGAGCTTCAACGGCGGGAGCTGGTCCTACTACGAGTGCAAAATGGGCAAAACGCTTTCGCTCACGCTCACGGGCGGCAGCGGCAGCTATTGCGCGGCTCTGTTCAAAAAGGTCGGCGCGAGCTATGTGACCGTAGCGCAGGAGAGCTTCACGGCGCTCGTCGACAGTTCCGTCGTGCCCGCCGCAAGCGCGGCCGCGTCGGCGTATCCGCAGTATCTCAGGAGCGTTTCTGAAATTTCTTTCACGACAAGCGGCTCGGTCGCCAAAAAAGCGGCCTCGCTGTGCAAGGATTTAAAGAGCGATCAGGCAAAGATACGCGCCATTTACAACTACATCGCCAAATACTTCAAATACGATTACGACTTTGCAAACAAGGTCATCTCCGGTCAGATCACGACCTACACGCCGAGCCCCGCGGGCATCCTTTCCAACAAGAAGGGCGTATGCTACGACTTCGCCTCCCTCTTCGCCGCCATGTGCCGCAGCCAGGGCATCCCGTGCAAGCTCGTCAAGGGCTACAGCACGAAGATCAACGGCTACCACGCCTGGAACAGCGTTTACGATTCCAAGACCGAAAAATGGTATACCGTCGATTTGACGATGGCCGTCTGCAAGGGCAACAAAACGGCTTCCCGCTTCTCGCGCTGCTATATGAGCGACAGGTATTACACGCCTCACGAAAGCGTCTGAGGCGCAAAGCGGCCTTCAAGAGCAATCCGCACCGGGCGCGCGGGGAAAGATTCCCTTCGCGCCCTTTTTTCTGTAATTTTTTGCCGCCTTTTTTCCGCGCGCATTGCGAAGACGGGTTTGCGCGTGTATAATAAAGCTGTGCATTCATATGCAGCCAATCATATTGACATTGACAGGAGGTTTTCACCATGCCAACTTGCACCAGTTGTGGCCAGCAATTCGACGATGGCGTGCGCTTCTGCCCGGCCTGCGGCTCGCCCGCCCAAGAGCAGGCGCAGGCGAACGCCGACCAGGGAAGCTATCAGCAGACCTACCAGCAGCAAAGCTACCAGCAGCCTGTCTACCAGCAGCCGTCGGTTCAACCGGGCGCCGTCTTCACGGGCGACAAGACCATGGCAATACTCGCGGTGGTCTTCCCGATCCTGTTCTTCCTGCCCCTCGTCGCGGGCCCGAAGGACGAGTTCAACAAGTTCTGGGCGAATCAGGCACTGCTGCTGTTCCTTCTGGGCATCATTGCCAGCATCACTGCGGCCATTATCATCGGCATCTTGATCGGCATCGCGGAGTTCGTGTTCTGGATCATCGCGCTCATAGCCGTCATCAAGGGCGAAATGAAGCCCCTGCCTCTTATCGGCGGTATCAAGATCATCCAGTAACCGACGATCGGCAATCAGCTTCGGCTCCGACGGCTTTCGCCATAACAGGCGGAGGCCGTTTTTTTAGCCGCGAATGGTTGCCGGTTGCCAATTCTCCCTCGCGCGTTTAGAATGGATTGACGGGAGGTGGAAGCTTGTACGGCATATTGGCTCTGTTCGCCGGCGTGCTGATCGCCGTGATGGTCGCGCTCAACGGAGGTCTTAGCGCGCAATACGGCGTGTATTCCTCAACGGCGATGATCCATTTCATCGGCCTCGCCGTCATCGCTGCGCTGTGCCTGGTGCGAAGGGAAAAGCTCTCCTACAAAAGCATCCCGCTTTATCTTTTTCTGGGGGGCGCGCTTGGCGTGCCGCTCACCGTGTGCAACAACGTTTCCTTCGCGCGCATCGGAGTTTCCTCCATGCTGGCGCTCGGCCTGCTCGCGCAGGGCGTCGCGGGCATATTCGTGGACCATTACGGCCTTTTCGGCATGCCCCGGCGCCGGTTCAACGCGAAGTCCCTCGTCGGCCTCGCGCTGACGCTCGCGGGCGTCCTCGCGATGACGGAGGCGTTCGATCCGCTCGCCGTGCTCGCCTCCCTGGCCGCGGGCGTCATATTGCTTGCGGCGCGCACGCTCAACGCGCGCCTTGCGCAGCGCACGAGCCTGTATGCGAGCACGTTTTATAACTACGTCGTCGGCCTCGCGGTGGCCCTTGCCGTCTGCCTGCTTTTCGGCCGAAGCGAGCCTATGTTCGCCTCCTTCGCGCTCTCGCCCAAAGCGTGGATCTACTTCGGCGGCCCGCTGGGCGTGTGCATCGTGCTGCTGCTCAACTACACGGTCGCAAAGGTTTCCGCGCTCAACATGTCGCTGTTACTGTTCATCGGGCAGGTGTTCGCGGGGCTAACAATAGACGGGCTGCTGCTTGGCGCGTTTTCGCCGCGCCTAATCATAGGCGGCGTGCTGGTCGCCGCGGGCACGGCGGCGAATGTGGTGATGGAACGAAGGGCAACCGTCGATTGACCATGGACAACGGACAATCGGGCGGAATGCAAACGCCCTTCGCTTGAGCGGCGAAGGGGCGTTTTATCTGTTGGGGAATGGAAGCGGGGACTTTTCCCATCCTCGGCGCAGGACGGGAGGCCTTTGAATCCTCTCTCCGCTTGTGGTACAATCCGTTTAGCTTTCGAAACATCCAAACAGGATTGTTTCAGCGCGCCGCGCCCTTGGGATGCTCGGGGCGGCGAAGATATTCCCCAAGTAATAAGAAAAGAGGTAGTGTCATGGATCAAAGACCGGTGATCGGAAAAGAGGAATTTGCCGACAGGCATCTGAAATTGCAAGCCCTGATGCAGGAAAAAGGGGTCGACCTGATGATTGCTTACTCGGACGACCGGCGGGTCTACGGACAGGCGTATGCGAGGTGGCTGTTCGATTACCGACCGGCCTTTGAGCCCGCCTGCGTTTTGTTTCCCAGCAAGGGGCGCCCCGTGATCGCGACGGGCGCGGAATCCGACGTGTACGCGACGAGCTTCTCCCATTGTACCGAGGCCAAGGTGCTCAAGGAATTCCTCCATCCGGATGAGGAATACATTTCCACAAATATCGTTGAGCTTTCGGAAGTATTGAAGGAGCTCAAAGCAGGCATCGGAAAAGAGATAGGCACCGTCGCCTGCACAAGCGTGGGCGATATGCCGCACAGCCTGTATGCCATGTTTTCCGAGCACTTCGATATGGAATCGGCGCAGCAGGCCGATCCATTGCTTACGCAGCTGAGAAAAATTAAAAGCGCCGACGAAATAAAGGTCATTCGGTACGCTTATCAGATTGCCGAAAAAGGCATGTCTAGCGCGCTCGACAGCTTGAAGGAAGGCGTCAGCGAGCGGGATGTTGCAACACAAGCCAGTTACGCCATGAGACAAATGGGCGCGGAGGGCACCGGAATCGAGCTGATGGTCTCTTTCGGCGCGGAAAACACACGCCCCATATTATCGAGGCCGACCGCGCGCAAGCTAAAAAAGGGCGATCTGGTCGTGATTACGCTCGCGCCGCGCTATGAGGGCTACCACGGGGCGATCGCGCGCTCGCATGTGTTCGGGCAGGAGCCGGGCGGGGAGATCGCTCAGGCGCTTGCCTATGCAAAGCGCGCGCTCGAGCAAACCGCGCTCACGCTCAAGCCGGGCAATCAGGGCCGCGAGGCCGACCGCGTCGCCAGAAGCATCATGGGCGAGGGCGGATTCGGCGAATATTTTGCGTATTCCGGCATCCACAGCGTGGGCGTCGTTGAGTTTGAGCCGCCTATCATGTCGTCCCGCACGGAGGATGTCATTCGGGAGAACATGGTTCTGTCTGTGGATATCCCCATTTTCGGAGCGTCTTGGGGCGGGCTTCGCATAGAGCATGGTTTTTTGATCGGCAAGGCGGGTGCGGAACCGCTCATGGCTATGGATCTTTTGGTGAGTCGGTAAGGGTGGGATTTCGGGCGCGACGCGCCGCAAATTTAATTCGTTAAAAAAAGCATCGCGCAAGCGATGCTTTTTTCCTGGCGCGCCCAGCAGGATTTGAACCTGCGACCTACCGGTTCGTAGCCGGGCACTCTATCCGCTGAGCTATGGGCGCACGCGTCTTTTTTTGAAGACGCTTTGTTATTTTAGCGCAACTTCAACCCAATGTCAACATGAAACGGGCGGGTTTTCGGCCAAGATGGAATCGAGGAACGCCTCGCCTATGCGAGGCTCCACGGTCGCGGTGCAGAGTATGGCCGCGCGGCCCGCCGCGAGCGCGAGCGCAAGCGTCCGCTCGGGCGCATATCGCCGCACAAAGCCGTAGAGCGCACCCGCCGCAAAGGCATCCCCCGCGCCGGTGGCGTTTTCCATGCGCTCCACCGGGCGCAGCTTCATGCGTATGTAGCGCCCCTCGTTATCCGCATAGGCGCAGCCGTCCGCGCCGAGCGTGGTATAGACCATGCGGCAGCCTTTGGCGACGAGCTCTTGCGAAGCTGAGCGAAGCGCCGCCTCCGTATCGGCGCGCATGCCCGAGAGCATTTCGAGCTCCATGCGGTTGGGCTTGAGCATGTGGAAACGTCCGGCGCGGCCAATGAGCTTTTTCGCGTAAGTCGTCGAAACCGGGTCCGCGAAAACGGGCGCGCTGCGCGCAAGCTCCAGCACGCGGTCTATGACGCGCTCCGGCAGGCTCGGGTCGAGCACCACGGCGTCCGCGCCGCAAAGCAGGGCAGCCTGCGCTTCAAGGTAGCCGTCGCTGAGCCGCTCGAGTATGCGCATGTCGGAAAGCGCCACGAGCATCTCCCCGTCGGGTTCGAGCAGCGCGCAGTAGGTCGAGGTCGGTTCGCCGGATATGCGCAGCGCGCGGGATACATCCACGCCGGCCTCGCGCGTGGAGGAAAGCGCCATTTCTCCGAGCGCATCGCGTCCCACAGCCGTGAGCAGGCGGCAGTCGAGTCCCATGCGCGCGAGGTTCTCGAGTATGTTGCGCGTGACGCCGCCCGCATTGATCTGTACGATCCCGGGATTCGAATCCCGAAGGATCGGAGCGGAGCGGCTTTTCCCAATAAAGTCGGCGTTGAGTGCGCCGACGCCCGCGACGTAGCCCATATTTTCCCTCCCAATCGCCCGAAGGCGCTTCGTTCCCGTTTACAGCCTTAAAAGCCTCTCGCGCTCCAAGAGGAACATGCGAAGGAAGCGCACGTCCGCGAGCTCGTCGTAATCCCTTTTGACCGGCCCCTCGGGCTGCAGCTCGTAGATTTCCGCGCCGGGGCACGCGCACAGCACGGGCGAGTGCGTCGAGAGGATGAACTGGCAATCCTCCGCGACGGCGTCGCGTATCATGTTCAAAAGCACGAGCTGGTTGAAATACGTCAGCGCGGCCTCGGGTTCATCCAGAAGATACAGCCCGCCGCGCACGAGCCGCTTCCCGAAAAAGTCGAGGAAGCCCTCGCCGTGGCTGCGTTCGGTCAGCTCCGTCCTAAACTGTGCGTCCATCTCGCCGATGGTGCGCGCGAAGGGCATGGAAGCGAGGGCCTTGGCGTAGGCCGAGCGCCCGCCGTAACCATCCTCAATCTCGCGCAGCGCCTGTTCGGCGTCCTTTCGCGTTTCCATGCGCGCCTCAAGCTCGCGTGAAAAGTCCTCCGCAGTAAAGTAGAAGCAAAGCCTCTGCGTGCGCGTGCGCGTAACGCGGAAATGCTTCGCCGCACCCTCAAGCAGCGCGCGCCTCTCGCCCCGGTTGCCCGCGCCGATGCGCACCG
Organism: Clostridia bacterium; assembly: GCA_033813015.1. Classification (GTDB taxonomy): domain Bacteria; phylum Bacillota; class Clostridia; order Christensenellales; family CAG-138; genus Phil1. The sequence continues at coordinate 26,756 of JAPXSN010000003.1, forward strand.
CCGAAAGCTTGGCCGCCATCAGCTCCAGCAGCGTGGTCTTGCCGCTGCCGTTGTCCCCCGCAAAGACGCTCACGGGGGAGGTGAACGCGATTTCTTCGAGCGCGGCGATGAGCGGCATCGCGAACGGGTACCCGGCGTTTTCGGGCGCATGCAGTTTTTCAAAGCGGGAGAGGTAGATCATGCTTTATTATATGACGGCGCGGCGCCGCGCACAAGACGGGCTCACAGTATGACATGCGCGCTTTGGCGAATGCCAAAGGCCGCCAAGTAGGCTTCCTCCATCGGGATCCAGTGCGCGGCGTACGTTTTGGCGGCGTCCCCGCCGTCGCGTTGCCTGATACGCGCGAGCTGCGTTTGAGAATCGACGTCCGAAAACGCGCGAAGGTTCATATAATCGCCGAGCGTGGGATGGCAGCAGTACGCGCCCTCGACGAGGCGCCATCGGGAGGCCGCGACCTCGCGTCTGCCGGAATACCCCATCGCGCCGCAGTCGAACACGCGGTAGGAGAACGCTTCGGGCGAGGTGAGGAAGGGGAGGACCTCTTCCCGAAAGCGCTCGAAGTGCGCGTTTCCCCCGGGCATGGCGAGGCGTTGCGCTGTGCGCAATTCCGCGGGAAGAAAGAAATCATCCATATGAACCACGCCCGCGCCCGTGATGGCCGCAAGGTCGGAGGTCATCGAGGTCTTGCCCGAGGCGCAGCGGCCGTCGAGCGCAACGACAGCCACATCCCCTTTGCGCGCGTTCATCTTCTCTAGCAGCGGGAAAAGCCGGCCGACGCTTATCCTCACGAGCCGGTAGGCGGGCTTCTCCGCCGCGCGGTATTCCGCGCTGTGACGCACGGGGCGTATGCTCCCGGCAAAATATACTTGTGCGAATGCGCGGAATTCCTCCCCGGAAAAAGGAAGCGCACCCTCGTCCGCGAGCGCCTGCGCCGCGGCGAGGTAGCCCCGAAAAGCCGCCTCCGCGTCTGCCGGGGGAGGGGAGGCCGTCAGCAGGAACGCGCGCAGCAGCCATTCGCCCGGAAGGCCGCGCGCCTTCCATGCGCCGAGATCAACGCGGCAGAGGTCTATGGACACATCCTCGCACAGCGGGACTTCGCGCGGCTCGACTGCTGCAAATTCCTCCTTGAAATACGCGTGTGCGGCGGTCTCGTCCAAAACGAGGTGCTCCGCGCCGAAGGCCGCCTGATATGCGAGCTTCGCCGCGTCCTGCGGCCGCATGGATGGATGCGCTTTCGCATGCGCGGCGAATGCCGCGCACATGGCAGAACGGTTTTCCATGTCTATCCTTCCCTTTTGCATTGCCGGATCAGCGCGTAGGCCTCGTTCTTAGCCATGCCCGCGCGCGCGGCGAGCTCCGCCGCGGCTTCCTTCGCGCGAAGGCCGGAGGCGGCGAGTGTTTCGGCGAGCTTTTGCGCGTCCTCCAAAGGCATGCTCTCTTGCTCAAACGCGCCCTCGACGACGAGCACGCACTCGCCCTTGGGCGGCGTTTGGGCGTATCTTTGCGAGATGTCGGCGAGCCTGCCGCGCGCGACCTGCTCGTGCAGCTTGGTCAATTCCCGGCAAAGCGCCGCGTTGCGGTTCCCGAGCTTTTCCAAAAGCTCCTTGGCCGTGGCGGATACGCGAAGCGGGCTTTCGTAGAAAATCAGCGTGCCCGAATGACGCGCTATCTTATCGATCGCCTCGCGCCGCGGCTTGGTTTCACGCGGCAGGAAGCCGACGAAGCAGGCGTTTGCGGCCGGAAGGCCCGAGAGCACGAGTGCCGTAGCCATGGCACTCGCGCCCGGCAGCACCGTGAAAGGAGCGTCCGCGGCGACGCAGGCCGCGACGAGCCGCTCGCCCGGGTCGCTGACGCCGGGCATGCCCGCGTCGCTGACGTAGGCCACGGCCTCGCCTGCGAGCACGCGGGCAACAATCTCCTGCGCCCGCGCGGCCTCGTTCTCCCTGCGGCAGCTCGCGAGGGGCTTTTTGATGCCGAGCTTCGCGAGGAGCGCGCCCGTATGCCGCGTATCCTCGCAGTATATCGCCGCGACTGCGCCGAGCACGCGGATGACCCGCAGCGTAATATCCTCCATGTTGCCTATGGGCGTCGCGCACAAGTAGAGCATGGGCGCGAGGGGCGTTAATTCAGCGTTCATCCGTTCCCTCCAGCGTAATTTCCTCGATGATTGCGCCGTCGCGCGCGTTCTTTTTCGCCTCGGCCAATACGAGGTAAGGAGCCTTGCCCGGCTTTGCGCGCACGAGGCGGATGCGCTTAGGCGACAGCTTGGCGGCAGTAAGCTCCGCGCACAAGGGCGCGATGTCGTTCGCGGGATAGCAGATGAAGAGCCGCCCGCCGTTCTTTAAGAGCCGCGCCGCGCATTGGACCGCATCCCTGAGCGTGCAGTCCCCCTGAAACATACTCCTTCTTCGCGAGGGGTCGGGGCTTTCAGTTCCCCCGGTGAAGTACGGCGGGTTGCACGCCGCCAAATCGAACGTACCTATTTTTGCCGCAGTAAGCTCCCGCATGTCCGCCCGCATCACCTCGACAAGCCCCCCAAGCCCGTTCATGGCGACGCTTTGCTCCGCAAGCGCGCAGCAGGCAGGGTCGATGTCCGCAGCGAGTACGCGCGCGCCGGTTTTAGCGTGCGCCAATATCGCGACGATCCCCGTGCCCGTGCCGAGGTCGATCATGCGCTCATTCGCCTTCGCGCGCACGAAGTTCGCGAGCAGCACCGCGTCGTGGCCGTAGGAAAAGCGCTCCGTGTCGCGCAGGAGCGTGAGTCCCTTATATTGAAGATCGTCTGTAACAACAGGCATTTCACTCTCCGGCGGACGGATAATATCCGCCTCTGCGATCCCGCCCGCGGCGGCGTTCCCCTGATTGTCAATTGTCAATTTTCAATTGTCAATTGCCCTCGCTCCGTCTATTCTACCACATTCCCTTGTTGACAAAAACACCCCTTGAACGTACACTTTCTATTATTAAATTGGACGGGAAGGCCCTGAGGAGAAGCACATGCAGGAGAGGAAAACGTTTTACATCACGACCCCCATCTATTATCCGAGCGACAAGCTGCACATCGGCCACACCTACTGCACCGTCGCCACCGACGTCATCGCGCGCTACAAGCGGCTGTGCGGCTACGACGTCATGTTCCTCACGGGGACCGACGAGCACGGCCAGAAGATAGAGGAAAAGGCCAAGGCTGCGGGCGTCCCGCCGCAGGCGTTCGTCGACAACATCGTCGAGGGCGAGGGCGGCATACTCGATTTATGGAAGCTCATGAACATTTCAAACGACAGGTTCATCCGCACGACGGACGATTACCATGTCGCCGCCATCCAGCGCATCTTCAAGAAGATGTATGAAAACGGCGATATTTATAAAGGCAAATACACGGGCATGTACTGCACGCCCTGCGAGAGCTTCTGGACCGAGAACCAGCTCGTCGAGGGAAAGTGCCCGGACTGCGGCCGCGACGTGCGCTATGCCGAGGAGGAGGCGTACTTCTTCCGCCTTTCAAAGTATGCGGGCCGCGTGCGGGAGCTGTTGCTCGGCGGGGAGTTCCTCGAGCCCGCGAGCCGCGTCAACGAAATGGTCAAAAATTTCATCGACCCCGGCCTCGAGGATCTGTGCGTGTCGCGCACATCCTTCACCTGGGGCGTGCCGGTCGATTTCGACCCCGGACACGTGGTGTACGTGTGGATCGACGCGCTGTTCAACTACGCCACCGCGCTCGGCTTCGAGAACGGGCGTTATTCCGATTATGAAAAATACTGGCCCGCGGATGTGCACATGGTGGGCAAGGAGATCGTGCGCTTCCACTCCATCATCTGGCCCGCGATGCTTATGTCCCTCAACGAGCCGGTCGCGAAAAAGGTGTTCGGCCACGGCTGGCTTCTCTTGGGCGGCGGCAAGATGAGCAAGTCGAAGGGCAATGTTGTGGACCCCGTCGTGCTCGCCAACCGCTACGGCGTGGACGCGCTGCGCTTCTACCTCATGCGCGAGTTTCCGCTTGGCTCGGACGGCGCGTTCTCCAACGAGCTGCTCATTTCCCGCATCAACACCGACCTCGCCAACGATTTGGGCAACCTGCTCTCGCGCACGGTCGCGATGGTCGAAAAATACTTCAACGGCGCGCTCATCGAGGAGCGTAGGCCTGAGCCGATGGACGACGAGCTTATCGGCATCGTGTCCGCGCTCAGGGGCAAATACGAAACGCTCATGGATGATTTCGGCACGCAGGCCGCGCTCGAGGAGATTTTTCGCGCGATCTCGCGCGCCAACAAATACATCGACGAAACCGCGCCCTGGGTGCTCGCGCGGGATGAGGCCAATCTGCCGCGCCTCGCGACGGTATTGTACAACCTGCTCGAAACGCTTCGCGTGTCGCTGACGCTGCTGTTGCCCTTCATGCCTGAAAGCTGCGGGAAAGCCTTCGCGCAAATAGGCGCGAGCGAGTATTCGACCTCTTGGGAGAAGGCGGGCGAGTGGGGCGTCACGCCCGCGAACGCGAAGGTCACAAAGGGCGAGGCGCTCTTCCCGCGCATCGACCTCAAGAAGGAGCTCGCCGCGCTCGACGCGCTGCGGGGCGCGAAGGAGGACGCCGGGGAAAAGGAAAATCCCGCCGAGCCTTGCGCGATAAAGCCCACGCTCGAAGCGCCCGCCGAAAAGCCCGCCGAACCCGCTGCGGACGAAACCATCGGCTTTGCCGATTTCGAAAAGGTCAAGCTGCGCGTCGCGGTCGTCAAGGCCTGCGAGTTCGTGCCCAAGAGCGACAAACTCCTGAAATTCACGCTCGACACGGGGGACGGCGAGGAGCGCGTGATCCTCTCGGGCATCCGCAAGTGGTATCCCGATCCGGAAGCGCTCGTCGGCCGCCGCCTGATCGCCTGCGTCAACCTCAAGCCGAAGAAGATCTGCGGCGTGGAGAGCTGCGGCATGCTGCTCAGCGCCGTGACGGAGCAGGACGGCGCGGAAACGCTGCGCCTGCTTTCTACCGAAGAGATCATGCCCGGCGGCAGCGAAGTCTGCTGATGGAAGCTCTCCCGCTCAAAAACGGGAAGCTGCTCGTCATCCGCGAGGCCGAGCCGGACGACGCCATGGCGTTTCTCGCTTTCTCAAAGGTCATGGGCGGCGAAACGGACTTTCTGGGCATAGATGCGCAGGGCTGGCAGCGGAGTTTCGAAGAGGAAAGGGAAGTCCTCGCCGCGTCCCTGATCGCGCCCGACCGAGGCACGTTCCTTACGCTCGTCGATGGGGAGATTGCGGGCATGTTCTCCGTGCAACCCCTGAGTGAAAGGCCGCGCGTCAAGCAAAACGCCGTTTTCGGTATCGCCATACGCCAAAGCTGCTGGGGTCTGGGCATAGGCGCAGTCGTCATGACGCTCGCCATAGACCGCGCGCGGGCGTGGGGCTACCACAAGCTCTGCCTCGAGGCGCACGCGGGAAACGAGCGCGCAATCAGGCTCTACCGCCGCTTCGGCTTCGCGGAATGCGGCAGGCGGCGCGAGCACATACTCGTAAACGGGCAATACTGCGACCAAATACTCATGGAGCTGATGCTTTGAACTGCTTTGACACGCACGCGCATCTGTGCGACGAAAAATTCGATTCCGACCGCGGCGAGCTGATCGCTTCCCTGCCCGAATCGGGCGTGGCGCTTTGCATCAACGTCGCCTGCGAGGCGGACGAGTTCGGCGCGAGCGTGGAGCTGACGCGCCGTTATCCCTTCCTCTACGGAGCCTACGGCATCCACCCGCACGTCGCCTCAAATCCCGGCGAAAATTGGGAAGATAAGCTTCGCGCCGCGCTCGCGGACAAAAAAGCCGTAAGCCTCGGTGAGATAGGTCTCGATTATCACTACGATTTTTCCGAAAGGCCCGACCAGAAGCGCGTTTTCGTGCGCCAGCTCGAGATGGCCAGGGAGCTGAACCTTCCCGTCCAGCTCCACATTCGCGAGGCGTTCGGCGACTGCATGGATGTCCTGCGCAGCCACCGCGACGGCCTTCGCGGCGAGATGCACTGCTATTCCGGCTCCATCGAAACCGCGCGGGAGTGCCTTGACCTCGGCCTCTACATCGCGCTCGGCGGCGCGGTTACGTTCGAAAACGCCCGCCGCCTAATCGAGGTCGCGGCCTACATACCGGACGATCGCCTGCTCGTTGAAACCGACTGTCCGTACCTGACGCCCGTACCGTTTCGCGGCCGCCGCAACGACCCCTCGAAGATCGTCCACACAATCCGGCGGCTCGCGGAGATCCGCAATACGACGGCGGAGCATGTGGCGCGTATGACGTTGGAGAATGGGAAAAGGCTGTACGGGATAACAGAGCAGCCTGTCACATATTAGTCCGCCTTTATATCGCGCTCAAGCTCCGTTCGAATGTACCGATCGAAAGCGTTTATGTCCAGCCGGAACACATGGGCATTGCCCGACGTTCGTTTCATAATTGGCAATCGGTCGCTTGTAATCATTTCGTGAACGAGCCTCCTTGTTTTGGCTAGTCCGACTTCAGAGTATGCCTTGAGCGTGGAGATATCGAAATAGTTGTCTTCGTCCGAGAACAATGCCGCCTGAACGAAGACGAACAGCAGCCCTTTTTTCGTTTCAACATCTTTTTCCTTTCCCCCAAATAACAGCGATTTTAAACTGTTCAACCTGCTTTCATAGTATATGAGTTTATCGTTTCCTTCCCTGACCTGCTCCTCTACCCGTTGCGCCGCGCTAAGCAAAATTTCAAGAAACGCAATGACAAAAGGCGTTAAGTCCCCCGCGTTTTTGCCTTCGTTACAGATAGAAAAAGCCTTGTAGTATTCAGCCTTTTTTTTCTTAAATTCCGCCGAGGCGGCAAGTCCTAAAAGCTTGTTCACAGTTTGGTAAAGCAGCCCGCTCATGACAAATCGGTTTATTCTTCCGTTGCCGTCATAAAACGGGTGCGCATAAGAAAACAAATAGTGAAAAACGGCAATTCGAATCAGTACGGGCAAATCTTCGCTGTTCAGTATTCTAATGGATTGCTCGATATGCTCTATGAGTTTTTCTTCCGGACCGATTCCCTGATGGACGTGGTCTCCGTGTGGATTATCTATATAAACGGTTCCTTTTCTGAATATCGTCCCATCGGGAATATCTTCTGCGTCAATCTCATCCAGAACAACATCATCGTAGATCTTCCTGACATCCACGGATGAATTCAGGGATATCTTAATTTCATCATTCAGCAGCATAAGGTATTTTTTTATCATGCCCTCAAATCTTTTTCCGCCGGATTTCCTGTTTGCCCGGAGCGCGTCGATTGTATTGTTTATTTCTCTTTTTGTACTGTGTATATTTTCTATTTCATTCGTGTTTTGAATTTCGTCTATGAGGCATTGGTTGATGTAATGGCTTTTTGCCCCCTCGGGAAAGCGCGAAAAAATGGAGTTAATTTCAGCGGCACACATACATATTTTCTCTATCAAAACACTCTGCTCGTAGGTGCACGCCAAAAACGCTTCGTGCTCTTCCTGCGCACCAAATTCCTTTATAGAAAGAGGAAATCTGATCGTGCCAAATGCCTGCCGCCTCTTTTTGACCTCATCCGCATAAGCCTTCGGCTTGGCGGAATATAAGTAAAACTTGCTTTTCAGCAATTCGTACCTCATGCTTCCCCCTCAGGTTTAAAACTTAGATTTTTGACTACGTTATTCTATTATAAACCAAAAGTCAAGTCAATAATCCGCATTTTTGAATCGACTTGTTATGAAAAAGCCCCGGAATTGTCAATCCCCAAAAATCTTCCCCATGAGCCTCGCGGCCTCCGCGTTGATGCCGGCCGCGAACGCCTCGTATTTATCCAGCATATCCCGCCCCTCGGGGGTCAGCTCCGCGCCGCCGCCGTGGTGCCCGCCCGTGGTCGAATTCAAGAGGCGCATGCCGAGCGCTTCCTCGCACTCCTTGATGATGCGCCACGCCTTCGAGTAGGCCATGCCCATCTCCGCCGCCGCGGCGCGCAGGCTGCGAGCGCCGTCCACGCGGCGCAGAAGCTCCGCGATGCCGGGCCCGAAGCACTTTTCTCCCCGGAACAACCGTACGGACAGCGAATATCGAAGCTTCTCCTCCATGGTGCGCCTCCTGTTTCTGCCATTATATCACAACGGTGCGCGGTTGACACGCGCCGCGCATGTGTTATACTCATGCTGGAATAACGCTATGAGAAAGCTCTTGTTTTACAGCAGAATGAACCTCTCCCGCGCCTTGGGCATAACTCCGGGCGTGACGGCCATCGTCGGCTCCGGCGGCAAAACGACGCTGATGCTGCGCCTCGCCGCTGAGCTTTCGCGGTTTGCCCGCGTCGTCGTCGCGACGAGCACGCGCATCCGTCCTCCCGAGGGGATTCCCCTCGTCACGGGAGGACTGGGGGAGATCGCCGCCGCGCTCGCGGAGAGTCCGCCTGTCTGCGCGGGATCGTATGCGGAGTCCCAAAAGCTGTCCGCGCCGCGCGTTCCGTTTGGGGAGCTCGCGAAGCTTGCGGATTACGTCCTCGTCGAGGCGGACGGCGCGCGCAATCTGCCGCTTAAGGCGCATGCGGCGCACGAACCGGTTATACCCGGCGGCGCGCGCGTGATTTTCGTCGCGGGCGCTTCCGGCTTCGGCAAGACCGTCCGGGAGGCCGCGCACAGGCCGGAGCTTTATTCGGCAAAGCTCGGCGTCGGCATGGATACGCTCGTCACGCCGGAGCTCGCGGCGCGCGCGGTCAGCGCGTACCTTCCGGGCGGCACGGTGGTCGTCAATCAGGTGGACAATATAAGAACGCTCGCCCTTGCGGAGCGCTTCGCGGCAGCCTACGGCGCGGGCATGGTGCTCGCCGCGGCGCTTCGCGACAAACGCGCCGTCAAGGCGAAGTGGAGGGAATGACATGCTGGTTTTGATCCGCGGGGCGGGTGACCTCGCCACGGGCGTCGCCATAAGGCTTTTTCATGCGGGCATGCGCGTGGTCATGACGGACATTGCCGCGCCCACGGCCATTCGGCGAACGGTCGCCTTCTCCGAGGCCGTGCGTTATGGAGAAGCGGCGGTTGAGGGCGTGACGGCGCGCCTCGCGCGGGATGAGGCAGATGCGATGGAAATACTTCACGGCGGGAACATCGCCGTGCTCGTCGACCCGAGTGCGGAATGCCGCAAGGCGCTTCGCCCGGATGTACTCATTGACGCCATACTCGCCAAGCGCAACACGGGCACGGACATTTCGCACGCGCCGGTGGTGATTGCCCTCGGGCCCGGCTTCACGGCAGGGGTCGACTGCCACGCCGCCATAGAAACCATGCGCGGGCACGATTTAGGCAGGGTATATTACGAAGGCTCGCCGCTGCCGGATACCGGCACACCGGGCGAGATCGCGGGTCACGGCGCGGCGCGGGTGCTTCGCGCGCCCGCAGACGGCGTATTCAAAGCAATCAAGACCATCGGCGACACGCTCGAGGCCGGAGAGGCCGTCGCGCTCGTGGACGGAATCCCGATGAAGGCCGCGCTTTCGGGCGTGCTGCGCGGACTCCTCCCCGACGGCATCCACGTCCGGGCGGGCATGAAAAGCGGGGATGTCGACCCGCGCGGCAACAGGGAGGCCTGCTTCACCGTGTCCGACAAGGCGCGCAGTCTGGGCGGCGCGGCGCTCGAGGCAATCTTGCATTTCACCAACGGAGGAATATGAATATGGAAATCGAAGTCAAACTCACCAAGCTCGCCAACTGCGCGGGCTGCGGCGCGAAGGTCGGCGCGGGCACGCTCGCAAAGCTGCTGGGCGACTTTCCGCCCGAAGCGGACCCGAATTTGCTCGTGGGCTTCGACCATGCGGACGACGCCTCGGTCTACCGCGTGTCGGATACGCTCGCGCTCGTGCAGACGCTCGACTTTTTCCCGCCCATCGCGGACGACCCGTATACCTACGGGCGCATCGCGGCGGCCAACGCGCTCTCGGACGTTTACGCCATGGGCGGAACGCCGAAGCTCGCACAGAACATACTCGCCATCCCCGAGGATATGCCGGGCGAGGCCGTCCGGGAAATACTCCGCGGCGGGTTCGACGCGGCGCGCGAGGCGGGTGCGCTCATCACGGGCGGCCACAGCATTTTCGACGAGGAGCCAAAGTACGGCATGTGCGTCACGGGCTTCGTGCACCCGGCTAAAGTGCTCACCAACGCGGGCGCGAAGGCCGGGGATGTGCTTTTCCTCACCAAGCCCCTCGGCTGCGGCGTCATCACGACCGCCGCAAAGGCCGGGCGCTGCCCGGAGGAATCGCTCAAAGCGGCCATCGCGAGCATGACGCGGCTCAACAAGTACGCCGCCGAGGCCATGGCCGGTTTTCGCACGCACGCCTGCACGGATGTGACGGGCTTTTCGCTCATGGGCCACGCGCTCGAAATGGCGCAGGCATCCAAAGTGACTATGGAGTTCACGGCTTGCGCGATTCCGCTTTTGCCCGGCGCGCTGGAGCTCGCCCGCGAAGGGCTGCTGCCCGGCGGCATGTACCGCAACCGCGCGTTCGCCGAAGCCTATGTGGAGGCGGAGGGGTTGGAGCAGGCGTTCGTTGACCTGCTCTTCGACCCGCAGACCTCGGGCGGGCTGCTCGTTGCCATGGACCCCGTTGACGCGGACGCGTTTGAGGCGCAGCTTTGCGAAAAAGCGCCGCTCGCGCGGCGCGTGGGGTTTGTGCGGGAGTCCTCACTCGGCAAAATCATCGTGCTTGCCTGAGGCGCGTTTTTTCCGCCTGCTCTCGTAGAGCGCGGAGCGGATGGCGGAGAGCACCTCGTCCGTGCCGTCGGCGAGCGCTTCGGCGCTCATGGTCGCCACAAAAGAGAGGCGGCGGTCATACAGATCGTTGACCGCGTCGAGCAGCGTTTTCGGCGAGAGCTTCTCCTGCTCCAGCACCATGGAATAGCCTTTTCTTGCAAAGTAGCCCGCGTTGAGTATCTGGTCGCCCCGGCTCGCGGAGAGCGGCAGGGGAATCAGCAGCGCGGGTTTTGCGAGCGCGAGGAACTCGAACACCGCGTTCGCCCCCGCGCGGGAGACCGCGAGGTCCGTCGCGGCGAACACATCAGGCAGCTCGGGGCCGACGAACTCGAACTGGCGGTAGCAGTCCTCGCACAGAAGCTTCGCGTCCACCTTATCCTTGCCGCACAGGTGCACGACGTCGAAGCTTCTTGTGAGCGCATCGAGGCTTCCGCGCACGGCGTCGTTGATGGCCGCGGCGCCTAAACTGCCGCCCATGACGAGCAGCACGGGCTTCGCCCCGGAAAAGCCGAGGAATTCGAGGCCCTTGGCGCGCCTACCTAGGTACAGCTCCGGCCGTATGGGCGTGCCCGTATGCACGCCTTTTTCACCGGTATATTTGAGCGTATCCTCGAAGGTGACGCATATGGTCGTAGCAAAGCGCGCGTTTATCCTGTTGGCGAGGCCGGGCGTATAGTCCGATTCGTGCGTCACGACGGGCACGCCCTGCGCTCTGGCCGCGAGCACCACGGGCACGCTCACGAAACCGCCCTTGCTGAACACGACGTCGGGCTTGACTTTTTTTATGACCGCGCCCGCCTCGGCGACGCCCGCTATCACACGGAAGGGATCCGTGAAGTTCTTCCAGTCGAAGTAGCGGCGGAGCTTTCCCGAACGGATGGCGTGGTAGTTTATGCCCGGGCGGCCCTCGATGAGCGCGCGCTCGATGCCGTCCTTCGTGCCGACGTAGTGCAGCTCGCACCCCTCGGTGAGAAGCTGCGGGAAGAGCGCGAGGTTGGGTGTGACGTGTCCGGCGGAGCCGCCGCCGGTAAAGAGTATCTTTTTCTTCATGCTTGCCTTTCGGTGGGGGCGCGCCCCCCGTTTGTTGCCTGAAAGCGGAAATAATTATACCATCGGACGCGGTTTTATGCTATATTAGTATGACAGAATCCGTCGGAAATCCGGCGGGCGGCAGGGGAGGCCACGCATGCGCGATTTCAGGGAGTGCGACCCGACTAAGGGGGCCGAGCGGATCGCGGCGCTCACGTCAAGGCTTACGGTGCTCCGGGATGAAACCGGGGGGCCTTTGGATATTCTGCGCGAATTCGCCTATACCCTGAGCGTGGGCGACACGCCGGGCGCATACCGCGTCTACCACGACCTCGCCCGGGCGCTGCTTCTGTGCGGAGCGCGCAGGGTCAGCGGCGACCTTTTTATGGATTATCTCCTCTGGCTCGTCCTCGCTCGGGAGCACGCCTTCGCGCTCATGGCGGCTTCGGGCCGCCTGGAAGCGCCCGAGCAGCTCGCCATGAAGGCGGACCTCGCGGCGCTGGGCGAGCTTGCGACTCTCGCGAGCGCGGATCTCGTGCGCATGGCAAACGAAAGGCACCGCGAGCTGCAGCTTCGCACGCGCTATCCCAAGGACGATATTTCCGCCATGTCCACCGCGCTTTGGAGCGGCTCCGCGCCGCGCCCCGTCCAGCAGGAGCAGAAGCCCAACGGGCTGCCCGCTTCCATCGCGCTTCCGCCCGAGCAGGAGTGGCTGCCCTGGCATTACGGCGAGCAGTCCTTTCCCGGCGAATGGGCTGCGGACGAGGCGCTCGAGGAGGTATACCTTCGCCTGCTCAAGGCGCCTGACTGGCGCGGTGCGTGCGACGATCTTTGGAACCTGTTCGCGTCCTACGGCAGCGGGGATTTCCTCAAGTCGCGCGTGTTCTTTGTCAAGGGCGGCGCGCTCCTGCCCGCCGAGAGCACGCCGTGGGTCTGCCCTGTGTCGTACTACGACGCGCAAAGGCTCAGGCTCACCGAAAGCGTCATCGCCTTCATGCGCGGGGAGGCCGCCTCCCACGCGCTGATCTACGGCCCCGAGGGCTGCGGCAAGACAGCGCTCGCGCTCAACCTCGCCGAGGACCTGCCCGAGCTTCGCGTCGTCGTCGTGGACGACCCGGCGAACGCGGATGTGTTCTGGCTCATCGAAAAGCTCCGCCGCGAGCCGCTGCGCTTTTTGCTGCTGCTCGACGGCGTGGACGCGGATGCCTGCGCGTCCAAGGTGCTCCTTTGCGCCTGTAGCCGCGGCGGGCTGCCGCAAAACGTGCTGCTCGCCGCAACCTCGAGGGAGCCGGGCTCGCCGGGAACCTTCCCGCTGACGATCGAGATGAAATACCCGCGCATATCGGACTTCATCGACATCGTGTGCGAGCTGTTGGAAACGCAGGATGAGCCGTTCGACCGGCAGGAGGTCAGGAATCTCTGCGTCGATTTGCAGGTCGATGCGCGGGAAAAGCTCACCATGACCGCCGCCGTGGCCGCCGCAAACAGATACAAAGCCCAAAAAGGGCGTTAAGAAAGGTTTTTATGCAAGTCTACAACACCATGACAAGAAAAAAAGAGGAGCTCGTGCCCCTCACCCCCGGCGTGATCCGCATGTATGTGTGCGGGCCGACGGTCTATAATTTCTTTCACATAGGCAACGCGCGTCCCTTCGTCGTGTTCGACACGCTGCGCCGTTATCTCGAGTATAAGGGCTACAAGGTCGTCCTCGCGCAGAACTTCACGGATATCGACGACAAGCTCATCAACCGCGCCAACGCCGAAGGCACGACCGTCCCCGAGATCGCCGAGCGCTACATCAAGGAGTATTACCGGGATGCGGACGCGCTTTCCATAGAGCGCGCGACGGTCAATCCCCGCGCGACCGAGCATGTGGATGAGATCATAGCGCTCGTCGAGACCCTCATCGGGCGCGGCCACGCCTACGCCGCGGACAACGGGGATGTGTACTTCTCCGTCAGGAGCTACCCTGAATACGGAAAGCTCTCCGGCCAGTCGATAGACGATCTCGAGAGCGGCGCGCGCATCGACCCGACCGAGCACAAGCGCGATCCCCTAGACTTCGCGGTGTGGAAGGGCGCGAAGCCCGGCGAGCCGAGCTGGGAGTCCCCCTGGGGCAAGGGACGGCCGGGCTGGCACATCGAGTGCTCCGCCATGAGCATGAACATTTTGGGCGAAACCTTCGACATTCACGCGGGCGGGCAGGATCTCGTTTTCCCGCACCATGAGAACGAAATCGCCCAGAGCGAGGCCGCCACAGGCAAGCCCTTTGCGCGCTACTGGATGCACAACGGCTACATCAACATCAACAACGAGAAGATGAGTAAGTCCCTGGGCAATTTCCTGCTCGTGCGCGACATCGCAAAGGAGTTTGACCTCGAGGCGGTGCGGCTGTTCCTCTTGGGCGCCCAATACCGGAATCCCGTCAACTTCTCGCGCGAGCTCATCGAGCAGGCGGACACCGCGCTTTCGCGCATCCGCACCGCCCGCGAGCGGCTCGACGACGCTATGAAAAAACCGGCCGAAGCGCCGGACCCGGAGGACGCGGCCTTCCTCGCCTCTGTGCCGGAGTTCCGCGCGCGCTGGGAGGAGGCCATGGACGACGACCTCAACACCGCGGACGCGCTGGGCGTGCTCTTCGACTTCACGCGCAGCCTAAACAGCTTTGTCAGCGAGCCGCGCGGCATTGAGGCGCTCGAAGCAGCGGACGCCTTCATGAAGGACGTCTGCCGCGTGATGGGCCTTTTACAGCACAGGCGCGAGGAGGAATTCCCCTTAGAGGCGCTTGCGCTTCTCGCTCAGCGCGGGGCCGCGCGCGCCGCCAGGGACTGGGCGCGCGCCGACGCCATACGAGAGGAGCTCAAGGCGCTCGGCTTCGCCGTGGAGGATGGGAAAGACGGCGCGAAGCTCAAAAGGCTTTGAGCATAGGTTAACATTGTTTGAACTTTAAGTTTCGGGGGTTTATTCAGGCTTCCGGAATGGTATTATATGTATTACTTGGAAATGGAGATGTTCTATGGCACACCTGGCATTCGCAACGCTCCTTATGGACGGCGCGGCGACGTCGTCCGAAGCGGCCGCAACCGACTCCCCCGGCATCGTGATGGTGCTTTTCAAGGCGATCATCGCGGTATACCTGCTCGCGGGCGCCATCCGCGGCAAGGGCAAGCTCATCGACAACCAGTTTCCCAAGTGCAAGCCCGAGACCTATCGGCTCATAATGCGACTCATCTGCGCGTTCGCGGCGCTCGTGATCCTCGCCAACAGCGCCTTTGAGTTCCTCGCGGACACGACCTACCTCCCGCTGACGCCTGAGCAGTACAGCTTCATCAACACCGTTCTCTGGGCGGTCGGCCTCGTGGGTCTGCTTGCGCTGATCGTGGTGAACATCGTGCTCACCGACCGCAAGGCCATGGATGAGGCGCGAAAGAAGCAGGAGCAGGAACGCCTCGGCTCCAATAAGGGCGATCGCCTGCGCGCGGCGTTCGTCTTTGACGAGGAAGAGGAAAAGCAGGGCGAGTTCACGCGCAAGACCGGCGCGGACGAGGGCGCTGCGGACGACGGAAATCCAAACGGTCAGGCCTGAGCTGAAAAAGCACCCCTCACAAAAGGAAAGGACATACATATGAAGAAAATGCACCGTTTACTCGCAGCCGCGCTCGCGCTGGCCATGCTGCTCTCTCTGTTGCCCGCGGCGACGCTTGCCGAAACGTCCTCCGGCTCGCTCGGCGGTTCCGGCTCGCTCGGCGGCGGCTCCGGCTCCGACTCCGGCAGCGCGTCGAACACGGCCGTCTATGGCGCGACGACCGCGACCTGCAACTTCCGCACGGGGCCGTCCTCCTCATACGCAAAGGTTTCCGGCTGCAGCACCGTCCCCAAGGGTGCGAGCGTGACCATACTCGACAATACCTCCGGCGGCAAGTACTGGAAGGTTGCCTATAAGACCTACACCGGCTGGGTCTATGGGCCGTATGTCAAAATCACAAGCGCCCCGGACAGCTCCGGCGGCACGACCGGCGGCACCACGGGCGGCACGGCGAGCGGCGAAACCGTCTACGGCCAGCTGAGCGCGGACTGCTACTTCCGCGTCGGCTCGGATAAGTCCTCGGCCAAGGTTTCCGGCTGCAACGTCATCAAGAAGGGCTCGACCGTCGTCATACTCGACAACACCTCCGGCGGCTCCTATTGGAAGGTCAGCTACCAGTCTTACACCGGCTGGATCTATGGGCCGTATGTCAAAATCACAAGCGCCCCGGGCTCCGGCGGCACGACCGGCGGCACCACCGGCGGCACCACGGGCGGCACGCTCTCCTATGCCAAATATACGGGAACCTCGGCGGATCAGTGGGGCTACATGCAGGTCGACGGCACCAACATCAGCCAGGCTATCTACTGCAACGCCATCGACGGCAAGGGCAACTTCTATTACAACGCGTACTCCTCGAGCTATAACTACTTCTACGCGCTGAGTTACCTCACCAACCCCATCGCGGTCATCTACGGCCACAACATGCGCAAGTCCGGCGTGGGCATGCACCAGCTCCACCATGTGCAGAACGCGTGGCTTGGCAAGTCCAAGTGCGAATACTGCGGCAAGGACTGCTCCGGCGCGAAGACGAGCGTATTCAACATTTCCTACAACGGCGCTTCCCGCTGGCAGCTCGTGGGCTTCTTCGAGGCCTCCAGCTCGACCATCAGCTCCTCCACCACGCGCAGCAACATTCAGCTCATGGCGGCCATGCAGTCCTACCGCACCGGCTCCGCATTACAGGAGTGGATCAATTACATGATGAGCTACTGCACCTCCTCCTACAAGGGCGCGACGCTCGGCTCCATGACCTCGAGCGACAAGGTGATGGTTCTCGTGACCTGCGCGGACAGCTCGGGCGACAGCTACCAGAGGATGTACATGCTGCTTAAAGCGGTTGGATAATCGGCAATTTCATTGCCAATTATCCAAGTGAATAGTGAATAACTAGTGGTTTTGAAACGGCTTCCGCTTAAACGGAGGCCGTTTTCGTCAACTCATTTTCACATCATTTTTTAAGGAGCGGCTCCGTAAAACAGATGCCGCCCCGACTCTAAATTAGTTATTCACTATTCACTATTAGCTGTTAGTTATTCTATTTTCCCACGCAGAACTTCTTGAAAATCCGGTCTATGACTTCCTCGGCCACGTTCCGCCCGCTGATCTCGCCGAGGGCCGAAAGGGCGCTGCGGAGCAGCACGGCGGCGCAGTCCGCGCCGTCCCGCGGGTCGAGGGCTTCGAGGGCGTCGCGGGCGCGAATCAGCGCGTCTATGTGGCGGGCGTTGGTGACGAGCGCGCTTTCCCCCTCGGGCAGCAGACGCGCGGCGAGCGCGCGGCGCAGCGCCTCGAGCCCTTCGCCCGTGACGGAGCTGACCGAGACGGTTTCAATGCCGTACGGCGCAAGCGCGTCCGCTCGGAGGACGGGGGGCAGGTCTCCCTTGCACAGCGCCGCCACGCGGGGACGGTTTGCCGTGGATTCGATTAGGCCAATCTCCTCCTCACCCAGCGCCTCGGCCGCGTCAAAGGCGAGCACGAGCGCGTCCGCGCCCTCAGCCGCTTTCCTCGCGCGCGCGACGCCGAAGCGTTCCGCCTCGTCAAACGCCTCGCGAAGCCCCGCGGTATCCACAAGGCGCACGGGCACGCCGTCAATCGAAACCGTTTCCTCGAGCGTGTCGCGCGTGGTGCCGGGGAAAGCTGTCACGATGGCGCGCTCGCGCCCGACGAGCGCATTGAAAAGCGAGGATTTGCCCGCGTTGGGCATGCCGAGTATCGCCACCCTGGCCCCCTCGCGCAGAAGCCTGCCCTTCGCGCCGGTGGCAATGAGCGCGCCGAGCCGAGCCGCAAGCTCCTTTGCCCGCGCCGGGATAAGCGTAAGAGTATCCTCCTCAAGCTCGTCCGGATAGTCGAGCGCCGCGTCCGCGCCCGCGAGCAGGTCGAGAAGCTCTTCCTCTATTTCCCCGGCCATGCGGCCGACGCTGCCCTCGAGCTGCTCGAGGGCGCTTTTTGCGCCGCGCTCCGTGTTGGCGTTGATGAGGTCCATCACGGCCTCGGCACGCGAGAGGGACAATTTTCCGTTGAGGAACGCGCGTTTGGTGAACTCGCCCGGCTCCGCAGGGCGAAGGCCGAGGGAGGAGAGCCGCGCCAGCGCGCGCCGCGCCACGGCCTGCGAGCCGTGGATGTAGATTTCGGCCACATCCTCGCCCGTGTAGCTCGCGGGCGCGCGGAAAAAACAGGCCATGCACTCGTCGAGTATTTCCGCCCCGTCCGCGAGGCGGCCGAACCTCATTTCCCGGGGAATAGGCGCAGTCTTTG
>JAPXSN010000004.1:0-9330 GCA_033813015.1 Clostridia bacterium
CTATCAGACGCGGCTGCGCCTGAGCGACGAGGTATATGATATCATCAAAAAGGAACATAAGACAGCCATCCTCGTGACGCACGACATCTCGGAGGCCATCTCCATGAGCGACCGCGTGCTCGTCTTTTCAAGGCGGCCCGCACACATCAAAAACGAGCATATGATCGTGCTCAGTCGCGGAGATACGCCCATCGCCCGCCGCAAGGCGCCCGAATTCAAGGATTACTTCGATGTGATATGGAAGGAGCTCGAGGTCGGTGAAGTCTAAAAAAACTGCCGCCTACTCCCCCGAGCACGCGGCTTTTCTCAAAAAGCTCGAAAACAAGGATCGCTTCGTCACCATCGCGCGTTACGCGCTGCTCATATTGCTCATCGCCCTGTGGGAAGTTTTCGCGCGCATCGGCGTGATCGACTCCTTCATCGGCAGCTCGCCTGTGCGCGTCGCCCAGACCATCGCGCGCCTGTACGCGGGCGGGGATTTGTTCCTGCATATCGGCGTCACATTGCTCGAAACCATCGTGGGCTTCCTCTTGGGCACGGCGTTTGGCACAATCATCGCCATCATGCTCTGGTGGAGCCCGGCGCTCTCTCGTGTGCTCGACCCCTACCTCGTGGTGCTCAACGCCCTGCCCAAAATCGCGCTCGGGCCGATACTCATCGTGTGGTTCGGCGCGGGCGTGAGCAGCATCATCGCAATGGCGCTGCTGGTTTCCCTCGTGGTGACCATCATGAGCGTACTTGCGGGCTTCAATGAGATCACGGGCGATAAGCAGTTGCTCATGCGCACCCTTGGCGCGACGAAGCTGCAGATATTTACGAAGGTCGTCTTCCCCGCCTCGGTGCCGACTATCATGAATGCCCTCAAGCTGAGCGTTGGCATGAGCTGGGTTGGCGTGATCGTAGGCGAATACCTCGTGTCCAAGGCGGGTCTGGGGTATCTGATCGTGTACGGCGGGCAGGTGTTCAAGCTGGACCTCGTGATGTCGAGCATCGTGGTGCTGTGTGTGCTCGCGGCGCTGATGTACTACGGCGTGGCGTATATGGAAAAGCGCCTCGTATCGTGGCGCTATCATTCCTGATTCTTCAACTAAAAGGTAATGATTTTGGGGCGCACGTCGCCGTTTTCGATCTCGAGCACGGCGACGGAGCGTTTTCGTCCGAGGACCGGCCGCGATGGGCTGCCGGGATTCACCAGCAGCATCGGCCCCTGCGCCGCGACGTTGGAAACATGCGTGTGGCCGTAGAGCGCGACGTTGCAGCCGAGCGTCTCCGCGCGCTCCGCGAGCGCCCATATGCCTGTTTTCACGCCGTACAAATGCCCGTGGGCCATGAAGATGCGCGCGCCGCCGAGGGTGATGACCTGTTCCGTTTCATATGTGGGGTTGGCGTCGCAGTTGCCCCGCACGGCGCGGATCGGCGCCTTGACCAGATTTTCAAGCACACGCGAGTCGCCCGCAAAATCCCCGAGATGGAGTGCGCAGTCTATTTCCCCCGCCGCCCGCACCGCGAGGCGTATCTCCGAGAGCCCTCCGTGGCTGTCCGACATGACGAGGACCCGCATCACGGTCTCCCCTCCGCCTCGAGCGCTTCCCGCAGCGCACACAGCGCGTGGTAGCGGTGGCTAATCTTGTTCTTTTCTTCGGTGCTCATCTGCGCGAAGGACTTGTCCAGCGGCGGATAATAGAAAAGCGGATCGTAGCCGAAGCCGTTCTCTCCCGCGTCGGCATAGAGCAGCACACCTTTCACCGTGCCCCGGCAGACGATGGGCGCCCTGTCCTTCCTTGCGAGCGCGACCGCGCTCACGAAGTGACAGGCGCGCCGTTCATCCGGAACATCCTGCATGGCTTCGAGCAGTTTTCGGTTATTCGCCTTGTCGTCGTGTCCCTTTCCCGCGTAGCGTGCGCTGTACACGCCGGGCGCGCCGCCGAGCGCGTCGACCATCAGCCCGCTGTCGTCAGAAAGCGCAGCATCGACGGCATCTCCGGCCGCGCGCAGAACCTCGATGGCTTTTTTGAGCGCGTTAGCCTCGAAGGTATCCCCATCCTCGACGACGTCGATGTCGAGTCCGGCTTCCTTGAGCGAAAGTATTTCATCGAAAAGGCCGCCTAGAATCGCCCGGATTTCGGCGGTCTTATGGGCGTTGTTGGTTGCGATCAAAAGCTTCATCGCGTTTCTCCTTCGTATGGGTAAGCGTTGGTTACCTGAATTCGTTGGCGAACACGGGCGCGGAAGTTTCCGTCACCAACTCGCAGGGCTCGCCCTCGACGAGCAGCTCGAGCCTCGCGATCGGCTCGATGCCGTTGACGGTGAGGAACAGCGTGTCGTACGCGGCTTCAACGAGCCCTTCGGTGTACTGCGCGCCGAGGAACTCCCCGCTCAAATTCACTGTGGCGACGCCCTCCTCGACCTTGACGGAAAGGAACTCCGTCCCTTCCGGGAAGCAGCAGCGAAGACCATCCGCCTGCGGCCCCAAGATGAGCCCGCGCACCGCGTTTTCGACGCTCGCCCCGCCCTCGATGTAGCGCGTCACGGGCACGTTGAGGCTGCCCGTCGTGTTGGGGAAGTAGAGCGTGAGTTGGGACGCGCCCTCGGTCGAGGCGCTGACCTCGCCATCCTCGGCGTTGAGCGCGAAGGGTGCCATGGCCGCGGTCAGCTTCGTGCCGCAGGGCAGCTCGCTGACCTTCTTGCCATTGACCGTGATGGTCACAGCGTCGATGCGCGTGAACTCCGCGAGCGTGTTCACGATCGACTGGACCATGGCCTTCTCGCTCGCTGCATCCTTGCAGGCGGAGAGGCCGATCAGGTCGACCACGGCGACGCCGTCATCTCCGATGCGAAGCGTATAGGTTGTGCCCGCGGGGATCAGCGCCTGAAGCCCCATTTCGCCCGCGCTCGCGCGGTTGTCGGCCGTGTCGACAAGATAGCTCAGCGCGGCCTTGCCGATGCCTTCCTCCCACGGGATATCGCGCTTCACGGGCACGACGAAGCCTTCGTCGCTCAGGTAATAGAGTATCGTCTGCCGGTAGCCCGTATAGCCGGTTCCTTCCGCCGAGGTCTCTTCCGTCGGATCCTCGACAACCTCGCCTTTCTTCGTGCAGGATGCGAGGCTTATGCACAGCGTTATTGTGAGAGCGATTGCCATCGCGACGCGCAATGCCTGTTTCATGGTATCCCTCCGTTTGCGTGATATCTATCCTTATTCCGCAAACATCGGGTTCATTCACGCGCGCGGCTCCCGAATAAGGCGCTTTATGAGCGTTTCGTCGGGCGTCGCGTATAGGGTGCGGTTGGTCGTATAGATAACCATCCCGGGCTTCGCGCCCGAGGGTTTTTTGACGTATTTTCGCGGCGTGTAATCGACGGGCACGTTGTCGCTGCCGCGCGCCTTGCTGTAGTATGCCGCGAGCGCAGCGGCCTCGCGAAGCGTATTTTCCGGCGGCTCTCCCCCTCCCCGTATGATCACATGCGAGCCGGGTATGTTCTTCGCGTGCAACCAGATTTCGTTGGGAAGCGCGGTTCTGAGCGTGAGCACGTCGTTCTGCGCGTTGTTCTTGCCCACGAGCATTTCTACGCCGTCCGAGGAGATGAAGCACATGGGCCGCGAGGGCGCGAGCTTGCGCTTTTTGCGCTCCCCCCTGTCCTTTTTGATGTAGCCCTCTGCGCGAAGCTCCTCGATGAGCTCCTCAAGCTCGTTTTCAGCCGTACAATTGGCGAGATTCTCGAGCTGACCCTCGAGGTAGTCGAGCTCAGCGAGCGTCTGCTCGCGCTGGAGGGCGGCCATGTCGCGTGCGGCTTTGAGCTTTTGATATTTCCTGTAATACCGCTGGGCGTTCTCGCCCGGCATGAGCTGCGGATCCGTCGGGATGAGCACCTGCGCGGGCGGATCGCAATAATAATCGAGCACCGCGGCGGAGTCCGACCCTGCCTTAAGCCGGTGGAGATTCGCAGTCAAAAGCTCCCCGTAAAGGCGGTTTTTCTCGATGCTTTCCCCCGCGTTGAGCACGTCCGCGTAAAGCTCAAGCTTCTTTTCGCAGCGCTCGATGTTGTTCAAAATGACCTTGCGCGCACTTGCGCCGTGCCGCCTGATCCACCCGGTCCGCTCGCGCTGTTCATAGAGCGCGTCGTAGGCGCGGCCTATGGATTCCATGGGCTCATAGGCTTCTCCCGCAGGCCTGAAGGGCAGCACGTCGCGCGGCTCGCCTTGCCCATCGAGCTCAAGGCAAGCTTCAGCCTTCTGGCCGATCTCATCAAAAAGGCGTCTGAGGCCGTCCGCGCCGAAGCTTTCGAGCAGCGCCGCGGCTGTTTTCGTCGATATGCCGAAGAATTTCTGTGAGATCGCTTTTTGCGGGTTTGGCGCACCGGACACGGCGGCGAGGAAATCCTCCCGCGAGGCAAAGCGCGGGTCGCGCTTCTCTTGCGCGGGCGGCAGCGAATAGATGATTCCGGGCAGCATCGGCCGCGCACCGGACATGGCGGGGCTGACGCGCTTTATGGCGTCGACCACTGCACCGGACCCGTCGACGAGTATGATGTTCGAATGCCTGCCCATGAGCTCGCAGCACAGCGTGAAGCGCGCGGGGTCGCCAAGCTCGCTCGAAGCCTCTATGCCTATGGCGAACACGCGATCCATGTTCGCCTGCTCGAAGCTGACGAGTCTCCCGCCCGTGATGCGCTTTCGAAGCAGCATGCAGAACATGGGCGCTTCCGCGGGGGATTGCTTTTTGTTTTCGCTC
Source organism: Clostridia bacterium (assembly GCA_033813015.1). Taxonomy (GTDB): domain Bacteria; phylum Bacillota; class Clostridia; order Christensenellales; family CAG-138; genus Phil1. The sequence continues at coordinate 4,734 of JAPXSN010000004.1, forward strand.
AGGTGCACGCGCGCGTCGGACGCGGAGGCGTTGATCAAAAGGCGGTAGTTCGCGCCTGCGCCCCGCACGGTGAGGATCAGTTCATCCTTTTCGGTCTGCTGTATTTTGTCTATCCTGCCGCCTGCGAGCGCACGACCGATCTCGAGCACGGAGGCATACAGGCAAAGCCCATCCATGGACATATCACTCCGCTGCGATCCTGTTGACGAGGATGCCTATCCCTTCTATTTCGACTTCGACGACGTCGCCGATCTGCATGGGCCCGATGCCCTCCGGCGTGCCGGTAGCGACCACATCGCCAGGCAAAAGCGTCATGCACGCGGACATATAGCAAATAAGCTTATCGATGTCATGCGTCATAAGCGCGGTGCTGGAATCCTGCTTCGTTTCGCCGTTAAGCCGCGTTTGGAGGCGCAGGCTTCCCGTGTCGAGTTCGGTTTCGATCCATGGGCCTATGGGACAGAAGGTATCGAAGCCCTTGCCGCGCGTCCACTGGGGGTCGCCCTTTTGGATGTCGCGCGCCGTGACGTCGTTGAGGCAGGTGTAGCCGAAAATGTAATCGAGGGCCGTGCCCGGCGCGACGTTGCGCGCGCGGCGGCCGATGACCACGCCTAGCTCGCCCTCGTAGTCGAGACGTTTGCTCAATTTCGGGTAGACGACCTCGTCCTCCGGGCCTATGACGCAGGTGCTCGGCTTGAGGAAAAGCAGGGGTTCGGCCGGGTGGCCCTCCTTCATTTCCTCGGCGTGCGCCCAGTAGTTTTTGCCCACGCACACGATCTTCGTCGGCTCGCAGGGCGCGAGCAGCTTCGCGCCGGAAAGCGGGTACCGCCTGCCGTCCGGCCTTATCCCGTCAAAGGGCTTGTCCAAAAGGCGGACGAGCTCGTCGCCCTCGATGAAGACATAGAATTCCTCCCCGCCGAAGCGGGCTCTTGCGTATTTCATACTTCCTCCGCGTTACATAATTTCCAGCGTCCGGCAGGAGACCTCGTAGGCCGTGCGCTTCTGCTCCGTGCCGTCGGGAAAGCGCTTGACATACTCCCGGCTCTGCAGCCTGCCGCACAGGCGCACGCGCGTGCCGGGGCAAAGCTCCGCGGCCATGTGCGCCTCCCTGCCCCAGGCGATGCAGGGGATGTAGTCCGAGCGGCCGTAGGCGCGGTTGACTGCGAGCAATATGTCCGCGATCTCGCGCATGAAGGGCGTCGTGCGGAACACAGCCCTTTTACAGAGCGTGCCGATGAGCGAAACGTCGTTCTCCGGGCAGGCGTTTTCGGGCGCATCTTCAATATAGCGCGCGAAGAGCGTGATTGCAAGCCTGTTCGCGTCGCCCTCGCGCAGGTTGTAGGAACGCACCTGCGCGCGCACGTTCACGGGCCCCGTGCCGCAAATGCCGTCGAGCAGCCTCCCCGGCGCGGAAACGGGCAGCAGGTCGAGCGTGCCGCTCGTCCGCTCTATGATCAGCTTGCCGGTGTAGATGGTCTCCCCGCGCATGACGTGATCCGCCTCCAGCGCGCCCGAAAGCGTGCCCGTCGCCCGCGCGATGTTGCAATCCGCATAGTATTCCATACCTTTTCCCCATCCGTGTGATGGTTAAAGGTATGTGATTATACACAGTCTTATGAATCCGCCTTCCGGTAGGCCGCCGTCACGACGTCGTCGAGGATGGCCATCACAAGCAGCGTCCCCTTGCCCGCACGAAGGTCGATGCGCACAAGCTCCGTGTCGAACTCGGTTTTTGTGCCGTGGAGCTGCTCCACCACAAAGGTGAAGGGCACGGTCACATGTATCGCCGCGGCGACGCGCGTGCCGTTGCTGCCGTTCTTCTTGAAGTCGAAGGTCTTGAGGCCCTTGCCGTTGCGCCCCTGTATCTCGTATTCAAACACGAAGCTGCGCTTGGCGTAGCCGCGCTCGGTCACGGTCAGTATTTCGCCCTCGTCGGGAATCTGGCCGAAGAAGACCACCTCGTCCCCCGCATCGAGCTTGATGCACCGGACGCCCGCGGCGACCCTGCCCATTTCGGGCACGGTAGCCGTTTCAAAGCGGATACTCATGCCGAGCTTGGTGATCAGAAGCGTCGTATGATCCTCGCCGAGCTTTTTCTGCACGCCGATGAGCTCGTCCCCATCCTTGAGGGAGACCGCCTGCACCTTGCGGTTGCGCGTCGCATATTCCTCGGCCCTGGTAAGCTTGACGTTGCCGAGCTTGGTGAAGAAGAGCAAAGCGCCCTCATCGTCCTCCTCCATGCAGGAAACGACGCGCTCGCCGCTTTCGAGCGTCAGAATGGTGTTGAGGTTGACCGGCTTGCCTCCGGGCTTGGTTTCGGGAATATCCGAAACGGGCAGCGTGAAGCAGGAGCCGAGGTTCGTAAACAGCCTCAAACGCTTTTCCGTGGTGAGGTCCAGCACGCACAGCGCGCGTTCACCCTCGCCGGGTACGACCTGACCCGGCCGGGTCGGCACGCGGCGCAGCTTCGCCCCCTCGAGCACGGCGACGGTGACGTCCTCGACGACCTTGAGCTCTTCCTGAATCTGGCTTTCGATCTCCGCGCCGTCGTCGCGTACGAGCAAAGTCCTTCGCGGCAGGGCGTATTGATCCCGAATCTCCAGAAGCTCGGTTTTGATGACCTCGCGAAGCTTTCCCGGCGAGGCGAGTATCGCGTTGAGCCGCTTGATCTCGCGCTTGACTTCTTTATATTCGTTTTCGATGGCGAGAAGCTCGAGGTTGGTCAGGCGCTGCAGGCGCAAATCGAGTATCGCCTGCGCCTGAATTTCCGTCAGGGAGAAGCGCGCCATGAGGCGTTCCCGCGCCTCCTTGGGCGTTTTGCTCGCGCGGATGAGGGCGATGACCTCGTCGATGTTGAGGATGGCGATGCGAAGCCCTTCGAGGATGTGCTCGCGCCTGAGCGCCGCGTCAAGGTCGAAGCGCGTGCGCCGCGTGACCACGTTCTCCTGATGGGCGATGTAGTGCGCGATGAGCTCTTTGAGGCCGAGCTGCTGCGGCTTGCCCTCCGCGATGGCGACCATGTTGACGCCGAAGGTCACCTGCAGATCGGAATATTTGTAGAGGTACTGGAGTATCTTCTCCGCGTCCGCGTCCTTTCTTACCTCCACGACCGCGCGCATGCCCATGCGGTCGGATTCATCCCGTATGTCGCTGACGCCCGCGAAGAGCGCCTTCTTTTCCTGCGTGAGGCGAAGGATGCCCTCGAGCGCGCGCGCCTTGTTGACCTGATATGGCATCTCGGTCACAACGATGAGCTGCTTGCCGTTGCGCCCCTGCTCGATCTCCGCCTTTGCGCGCACCGTCAGCTTGCCGCGCCCGGTCTCGTAGGCGAGCTTGATCTCCTCGGAGTCGAGGATGAAGCCGCCCGTGGGGAAATCCGGGCAGGGCACGATCTTCATGAGCGCGCCGAGGGTGATGTCCGGATCGGCGAGCTGCGCGACGACCGCGTCGATGGTTTCTGCGAAGTTGTGCGGCGGGATGTTGGTCGCAAGGCCCACGGCGATGCCGCTCGCACCGTTGACCAGAAGATTCGGGAACCTGCCGGGCAGGAGCACGGGTTCCTTTTGCGTGTCGTCGAAGTTGAGGGTGAAGTCCACGCAGTCCTTTTCGATGTCGCGCAACAGCTCGAGCGCGAGCGGGGTCATGCGCGCCTCGGTGTAGCGCATGGCGGCGGCGGCGTCCCCGTCGATGCTGCCGAAGTTGCCGTGCCCGTCCACGAGCGGGGCCTGCATGTTGAAGTCCTGCGCCATGCGCACCATCGCGTCGTACACAGAGCTGTCGCCGTGCGGGTGGTATTTGCCCAAACAGTCGCCCACGATGCGCGCGCTCTTCCTGTGCGGCTTGTCCGGCGTGACGGACAGACCCATCATCGTATACAGGATGCGCCGCTGCACGGGCTTGAGGCCATCCTCCACGCGCGGGAGCGCGCGCTCGAGGATGACGTGCTCCGCGTAGGGCATCATGGACATGTGCATCACGTCGTCCATGCTGCGCGGCATGATGTTCTGGTCGACCCCCACCGGGGGCGGATCGTTCTTTTTCGCCACGCTCACTCACCCCCCTCGTTGACGGCGACGCGCGCCTTATCCTCGAAATGGTCCGCCTTGTTGAAGTCCGCGAACTCGCTGATATATTCCTTGCGCGGGGCGACCTTGTCGCCCATCAGTATGGTCACGAGATGCTCGACGTCCGCCGCGTCGTCTATGGTGACGCGCACGAGCGAGCGGTTGGCGGGGTTCATGGTGGTTTCCCAAAGCTGCTCGGGATTCATCTCGCCGAGGCCCTTATAGCGCTGCAGCGTGTATCCCTTGCCGAAGGTTTTCAGCGCGCGGTTGAGCGCCGCGTCGTCGTAAAGATAGCGCGAATCCTTGCCCTTCTGGATGCGGTAGAGCGGCGGCATGCCCATGTAGACATGCCCGTCCGTAATGAGCTCCTTCATATAGCGATAGAAAAAGGTAAGCAAAATCGCCCGTATATGCGCGCCGTCCTGATCCGCGTCGGAGAGGATGATGATCTTGTCGTAGCGAAGGCCGCCAAGGTCGAAATCCTGCCCGATGCCCGTGCCGATGGCCGTGATGATAGAGCGGAACTCCTCGTT
>JAPXSN010000004.1:9340-44223 GCA_033813015.1 Clostridia bacterium
ACATTGAGCGGCTTGCCGCGAAGCGGCAGTATCGCCTGAAAGCGCCTGTCCCGCCCCTGCTTGGCGCTGCCGCCCGCCGAGTCACCCTCGACGATGAACAGTTCGTTCTCATGCGGATCGCGCCCGGTGCAGCTCGAGAGCTTGCCCACGAGAGGCGCGTTCTCGAGCTTGTTTTTCTCACGCGCCATGTTCTTTGCCTTGCGCGCGGTCTCGCGCACCTTGGCGGCCTTCACGGCCTTATCCGTCATTTTATTGGCGGTGTCGGCGTTCTTCAAGTCCTCAAGAAGAGGCACGAGCAACTCGTTCATCACGTATTCGACAGCGGGTTTGGCCTCGGTGTTGCCAAGGCGCGTCTTGGTCTGCCCCTCGAATTGGATCGAGTGCATTTTGAGCGAGATGACCGCCGTGAGCCCTTCGCGGAAATCCTCGCCGGTGAGCGAAGCGTCCTTATCCTTCAACACGCCGTGCTTGCGGCAATAGTCGTTCATGATCCTCGTGAATGCGCTCTTAAAGCCCGTTTCATGCGTGCCGCCCTCGGTCGTAGGGACGTTGTTGACGTAGCTGAAGATGCTTTCCGCGTAGCCGTCGTTGTGCTGGAGCGCGAGCTCCACCGCGATGCCGTCCTTATTGCCCGAAATGTGGACGGGCTCGTCGAAAAGCGGGGTCTTGTCCGCGTTGAGGTATTTGACGAAGTCGGAAATGCCGCCGCTGAACCTATACTCCAGATCCCTGCGCTTGCCCCACTCGCGCTCGTCCGTAAGCCGGAACAGGACGCCCCGGTTGAGGTACGCGAGCTCCCGCAGGCGTTTCCCGATGATCTCAAAATTCATTTCGAGCGTTTCAAACACGGTCTTGTCCGGCAAAAATGTGATCTTCGAACCCTGGCGGCGCGTGCGGCCGGTTTCCGCAAGCGGTCCCTGCGGTACGCCGGAGTGCGTCTTGCCCTCCTTATCCGTATAGCTGCGGAAGGTCTGCTCGTACACCCTGCCTTCGGTGCAGATTTCGGCAGTCAGATATTCGGAAAGCGCGTTGACCACGCTCGCGCCCACGCCGTGCAGCCCGCCCGAATAGCCGTATGACTCATTGTCAAACTTGCCGCCCGCATGGAGCTTGGTGTAGACAACTTCCACGCCGCTCACGCCGAGCTTTTCGTGGATGCCTACGGGGATGCCGCGGCCATTGTCCTCAACGGTGACGGAATGATCCCTGTGGAGCGTCACGCTCACGGTATCCGCAAAGCCGTTGGCCGCCTCATCCACGGCGTTATCCACGATCTCCCAGAGCATGTGATGCAGACCGCGTGCGCCTGTGCTGCCTATATACATGCCCGGGCGCATACGCACAGCCTCGAGACCCTCTATGACCTTGATGTCGCTGACGGTATAGTCCTTCGCCATCCTGTCCTCCGGAAAACACAATATACTGTATATATGACATTCATTAACAACTTTATATTATAAAGCAAGCCGCATTCCGCGGCAAGTGCGAGAATAGTTTCGACCGCGCCGAGCGAAACTATCTATCGAAACAATCTTCGGAGGTGACGATATGGATCACGACATAGAGCTGCTCAATGAGATATACAGGAACGCGGAGCTCTCCAAGGACATCCTGGGTCGGCTCATCAAAATCTGCAAGGATGCTTCGTTTCGCTGCGTGATGGCCTCACAGTTCGCGGAATACCACGCGGTACTGCTCGAGGCGGAGGAGCGCATCGCGGGCATGGGCGAAGCGCCGGACGCGTACAACATGGTTTTGCGGCGGCCGATCTACTGCGGCATGTACCTCAACGCACGCATCGACAGCACGAGCTCCCACCTAGCGGAAATGCTCGTACAGGGCAGCGCCATGGGACTCATCGAGGTGGCGCGCGCGCTGAACCAATTCGGCGAGGCGGAAAAATCCACGCGCGCGCTCGCGGAGCGGCTTCGCACGGCGGAGGAAGCAAACATCCGCCAGCTATTGAACTTCGTCTGACCCCTCTTTTTTAAGCCCTGCGAGGATGGTCCGATAGATGGCCGGAGCGCGCTCCGGCCACGCTTTTTCCGCGAACCGCGCGCTTCCCTCATCCGGCATGAGGATGTCGATGCGAAGGATCTCCCCGTCGCGCTCCATGGCCTTGAGCGTTACGCGGTACGCGCCGCTGCCGGTACGCTCGGCGAAGCTCGCGTACTGCGTCTGGCGGCGCAGCTTTTCGCGGTATTCATCCGCAAAGGCATCTATCTGCGCGCGCTTCGACTGCGGCACGCGCTCGATGAACATGGAAAGCGTATCCCTGCCCCGGGGGGTCAGACAGTACGCCTGCCCGTAGGGGCGCGGCACGGCCGCGAGAAAGCCGCCCTCCTCCAGCTCATAGACCGCGCTTTGCAGCTCGAAGAAAGGCAAAAGCTCGTATTGAGCGAAGAAAGTCGTCATCTGCTCGCGCGTCGGCTCGGCCACGAGCTTTTGCAGCGCGTACATCACCACGATCTTATCCTTTGTGAAACCATCCTCGAAAAAAGACAAGGCGCTCACCCCGATTCCCCGCGTATATACCGCTATTATTATAAAACATTTTTCCGCAAGAGTCCATTTTGCCTGTGATAAGAATGCGAAGTCGGCAAACGCCGATAGGCTTTTCCGCTCATAGGGTCAACGGGCATGAAAAAAGGCCGGCAAGCCGGCCTATGCGTTTCAGCGCGTGTTGATGCTGGACATCATTTTAATCTTGCGACGGGTAAGCGCCCGCATGAGCGCGATCCTGTTGCGCTTGAGGACGTGGGCGTCCTCGATGCGGCGCGAGAGGCGCTCCTCGGCGCGGTGCTCCGCCTCGATGGCGCGCTTCTCGTCAATCTCTTCAGGCCATTCGCAGGCCTGCGCGAGCACGTACACACCGTCGGCGCGCACTTCGATGAAGCCTTCGGAATGGAAAGCGGTACGCTCGTTCTCCTCATCGGTGCGGATGACCAGCGTGCCCACGTCGAGCGCGGACACCATAGGGATATGATCCGCAAGCACGCCCATCGAACCTGCGATGGTATTCACGCCCACATAGACCGCATCCCCGGCAAAAAACTCGCGCTCCGGGGTAAGCACCATGAGACGGAAGGTCTTAGCCATGCTTTTGCGACTCCATATATTTCGCGCGAACCTCGTCGAGATCGCCCGTGAGCAGGAACAGCGACTCGGGGATCTCGTCCGCCTTGCCCTCCACGATTTCCTCGAAGCTTGCCACAGTATCCGCGAGCGGAACCGAGCGGCCGGGCGCACCGTTGAACACCTCAGCGACGTGCATGGGCTGCGAGAGGAAGTTCTGTATCTTGCGCGCGCGATAGATTGTAGCGCGATCCTCCTCGGAAAGCTCATCCATGCCGAGTATCGCGATGATGTCCTGCAGCTCGTGGTAGCGTTGCAGCGTTTCCTGTACGCGGCGCGCGACCTGATAATGGCGTGCGCCCACGATGGAAGGCTCGAGAATGCGCGATGTGGAGGCGAGCGGGTCCACGGCAGGGTAGATGCCGATCTCCGCGATGGAGCGGGCGAGCACCGTAGTCGCATCCAGATGCGAAAAGATCGCCGCGGGCGCGGGGTCGGTCAAATCGTCCGCCGGGACGTAGACCGCCTGCACCGAGGTGATGGAGCCGCGCGGCGTGCTCGCGATGCGCTCTTGCATTTCGCCAAGCTCATTTGCGAGCGTGGGTTGGTAACCCACCGCCGAAGGCATGCGCCCGAGCAGCGCGGAAACCTCGTTGCCCGCCTGCACGAAGCGAAAGATGTTGTCTATGAAGAGCAGCACATCCTGATGCATCTCGTCGCGCATGTATTCGGCCATGGTCAGCCCTGCAAGCGCCACGCGCATGCGCGATCCGGGCGGCTCGTTCATCTGCCCAAAGGCGAGGGACGTGCGGGCGATGACACCGCTCTCGCGCATTTCGGCGATGAGGTCGGTGCCCTCGCGGCTCCTCTCCCCCACGCCCGCGAACACGGAATAGCCGCCGCGGTGCTTGGCAATGTTGTGGATGAGCTCCAGTATCACCACGGTCTTGCCCACGCCTGCGCCGCCGAAAAGTCCGATCTTTCCGCCCACAGGATACGGCGCGAGCAGGTCGATGACCTTGATGCCCGTTTCAAACAGCGTCGTCGAGGGCCGCTGCATCATGAACGAGGGCGGCGGTTGGTGAATGCCCCGAAGAGGCGCATCGGCGATCTCGCCCAAGCCGTCTATGGGGCGGCCAAGGCAGTCGATCACGCGGCCGAGTACCTTCTCGCCCACGGGCACACGGATGCCCGCGCCTGTGTTGAGCACAAGCGTGCCGCAGGAAAGGCCTTCGGTCGGCTCAAGCGCGATGGCGCGGATGACGCCCGGCGCGTGGTGCTGCGCCACCTCTATGTGCACGACCGGCTCGCCCTCGGTGACGAGCAGGGTTTTGAGCGCGGGCTCGGCGCCCGCCTCGAAGCGCACATCGAGCACAGGCCCCGTGATGCGTACGATCGTGCCGTGCATGTACTGATTCGTCATTCCTGATATTCCTCCGCTCTTACTGCCTGCTCAGCGGCCCGGGCCGCGTTTGCCGCGTTGGCCGCGCCGACGATGTCGGCCAGCTCATTGGTGATGGATAGCTGGCGCACTGAGTTATACCTGAGCGTCAGCTTTTCAATCAACTCGTCCGCGCTGTGCGTGGCGTTCTCCATGGCGGTCATGCGCGTGCAGTTCTCACTCGCGTAAGAGTGCACCATCGCGCCGTAGAGAAAACCGACGATCAACTGGGGGATCATCGCATCGAGCACCTGCTCGGGCGAGGGGTCGTAGAGGATTTCCGCCCTGACCGGCCGATCTCCGGGGTACTCAGCGCGCACGAAGCCGTCCAGCTCTATGGGCAGCAACCTATGATCCCTCGGGCGGTGCGAAAGCGTGCTGTCGAAATGCGTGTATACGATGTGCAATTCGTCGATCTCGCCGCCGTCGTACATCTCTGTTAAAATGGTGGCGAACCGTCGCGCCTCCTCGAGCCTGGGGTGCTCGGCAAGCCTTTCGAAGCGCGTGTCGGGCTTGAGCTCCGCGCGCAGGAAATGAAGCGTCGCCACGCCGCCCACGGTGAAGAGCTTCGCGATCTGCCGCCCCTCCATGCCGCGCTCCGCAAGGGAGATCGCGTCGCGGTTGTAGGAGCCGGAAAGCCCTCTGTCCCCCGCTACGACGATGTAGGCCACCTTTTGACCCTCGCGGCCGTGAATGTAGGGATGATCAACCTCGCCCGTATGCGCGCGGATATCCGTAATAATATCGAGCGCGTGCAGAAAATACGCCCGGTTGCGCTGTATGCCGGCAAGCGCGCGGCGCATGCGCGCGGCGGAAACCAACCGCATCGCGTTGGTGATCTGGCGCGTCTGCTTCACGCTTTTGATATGAAAGCGGATGTCGCTCATGCCGGGCATGGCGTTCTCCTTCCCGCCCGAACGGCGTGTCCGGGCGATCAGCCCTTAAGCCGGTTCAGCTTATATCCCTCGATGCATTCGCGAAGCCCGGCGGCCTGCTCATCGTCAAGATCACCCGTCCGCTCTATGGCACCGAGAAGCTTATCACAACGCGTCCGCGCGTGCTGCAAAAGGCCCGCGTTGAAGGCGCGCACTTTGTCGCCGGGCACATCCTTGAGATAGCCGTTCATGACCCCGAAGAGCAGCAGCACCTGCTCGCTCATCTGCAGCGGCTCGTGCTGGTTCTGCTTGAGCGTTTCGGAAAGGCGCTCGCCGCTGTCGAGTATTCCTCTCGTCACGGCGTCGATATCCGAGCCGAACTGCGCGAACACCTGCAGCTCGCGAAACTGCGCCAGCGTCAGGCGAAGGCTCTTTGCGACCTTTCGCATGGCCTTTTTCTGGGCAGCGGAGCCGACGCGCGAGACCGAAAGGCCAACGTTCACCGCGGGGCGTACGCCCGCGTGGAAAAGCTCCGGCTCGAGGTAGATCTGCCCGTCCGTGATCGAGATGACGTTGGTCGGAATATAGGCCGAAATGTCGCTTGCCATGGTTTCCACGATGGGCAGCGCCGTCAGCGACCCGCCGCCGAGCTCCTCCTTGAGGTGCCCCGCGCGCTCGAGCAGGCGGCTGTGCAGATAAAAAACGTCGCCCGGGTACGCCTCGCGTCCCGGCGGGCGGTGCAAGAGCAGCGACATGGCGCGGTACGCGACCGCGTGCTTGGAAAGGTCATCGTAGATGATAAGCGCGTCGCGCCCGTCGTACATGAACTGCTCCGCGATGGCGCAGCCCGCGTACGGCGCGAGGTATTGAAGCGCGGCGCAGTCGCTTGCGGTCGCCGCGACGATGACGGTATAATCCATCGCTCCCGCGGCCGAGAGGGTCTCGTAAATCTGCGCCACTGTGGAAACCTTCTGCCCGATGGCAACATATACGCACAGCACGTCCTTGCCGCGCTGGTTGATGACGGTGTCGAGGGCGATGGTGGACTTGCCCGTCTGCCTGTCGCCTATGATGAGCTCCCTCTGGCCGCGGCCTATGGGGATGATGCTGTCCACCGCGATAAGGCCGGTCATGAGCGGCTCGTTCACGCCGTGCCGGTCAATGATGCGCGGCGCGGGGGATTCCACCGGGCGCATGCGCACGGCCGCGAGCGGCTTGCCGTCGATGGGCGTGCCAATGGGGTCAACGACGCGCCCGAGCAGCTCCTCGCCCACGGGAACCTCGACTACCCTGCCCGTCCCGCGCACGCGCTCTCCCGCGCGTACGTCGTCCACGCTGTTGAGCAGCACCGCGCCCACGCCCCCCAGCTCGAGATTCAGCGCCATGCCGAACACGTCGTTGTCAAACGCAATCAGCTCGCCGTAGCGCGAGTGCGGCAATCCCTCTATGCGCACGACCCCGTCGCCCGCAGAAAGCACCGTGCCGTACTCGTAAACGATGGGCTTGCTTTCGTATGCGTCAAGACGCTGCCTGAGCGTCGCGCCGATCTGACTTGCAGCCGTATCCATCCTCGCCATCACTCTCCTGTTCCGCTCCGCACCGCGCTCAGTTCTTCGCAGTGAGGTAACGCCGCGCGTCCCTCATGCGCGAGGCGACGCTCGCATCGTATACCTTGCCGTCCACCATCGCGAGGAAGCCGCCTATCAGGCTTTCGTCGCGCTTAACCTCAAACACGACCTCGCTGCCGAGCAGGCGCGCGAAATGCGCGCCGACGGACGAGATCTGCTCCTCGCCGAAGGATCCCGCAATATACAGTTCCCCCTTGAGCGCCATACTCAGCCCACCTTCTCGAAGAAGCTGTCGATCATCTTTTGGTTGTCCGCCGCGCTGACCTCGCGCCCCAGTATACGCCCTGCGAGATCGACCGCAAGCAGCGCGGTTTGATCCTTAAGCTCGCCGAGTATCTCGTCGCGCTCAAACTGCGCCTGCGTGTGCGCCTGCGCAAGGGAGCGCAGCGCGTCCTGCTTAGCCTGCGCCCGGATATCCTCCGCATCGCGTTCGGCAACCTTGAGCTTTTCCGCGACGAGCTTCTCGGCTTCGCGCTTTGCGTCCTCAATGGAAGCCTTATACTGCGCCTTGAGCGCATCCGCCTCGGCCTTTCCGGCATCGATGTGCGCGCGCTCATCCGCAAACCTCGCCTCCCGCTCCGCCATAAACTTACTCACCGGGTTATAAAGGAAGGTTCGAAGCAGCAGGAAGAGCACAACGACGTTGAGTATGTGCTCGATGAAATCGATCAAATGAAATTCCATGCCAAATCCCCCGTCCGGGCTTACCGGCCCATGGTGAAGATCATGACGAGAGCCGTCACGAAACCGTAAATCGCCGTAGATTCCGTCAGCGCCAAACCGAGGATGAGCAAGGAGTTGATTTGCCGCTCGCCTCAGGCTGCCGCGCCACGGCGTCCACAGCCTTGGAAGTTGCGATGCCCATGCCGATGCCCGCGCCCACGCCCGTAAACACCGCGAGCGCCGCGCCGATTGCGATCATGCCGATATCCGTCATAAACGATATCCTCCTAAAAACATTCGTGGTTCATTCGGCCGCTTCGCCGATAAAGGTCAGGGATAGATTGATGAAGATAAAAAACTGGATCAGCGGGTGGAAGGCGTTGAAATAAAGTCCCAGCACCGCCGGAATCCCAACGGAAAACGCGCCCAGCGCCATATAGACAAGATCCACCACAATCATGCCGCCGAGCATGTTGCCGAAAAGACGGCACGCGAGCGAAATCGGGATGGCGATCTCCGAAAGGATCTTGAAAGGCGTGACGAGCGCGTTGGGCTTCGCGTAATTTTTGAGGTGCCCGACGACGCCCTTTTTTCGCATGCCCGTATAGTTGATCAGGATGAATGTGACCAGCGCGTAGGATAGCGTCATGGTCAAATCCGTCGTGGGCGGACGAAGCCCCAGTAGCTCCACAAAGGCAGATCCGAGAAACAGTGCGGCGAGCGCGAAAAAGTAGGCGGAGAGGGCCTCATTCTTATGGCCGCCGAACTTGCTTTTTGTGAAATCCGACACGGCGCCGACCGCAGTTTCGAGCACGAGCTGCAACCCGCACGGCTTTTCCTTAAACTTCGGGATCGCGAAGATGCGCACGACAATCGCGAAAATGGCGAGCGCCGCGATCACCATCCACGCCACGATCACCGAGGTGCTCGTCGATACGCCGAAAATATCCACGCGATTCGGGCTGATGGTGACCTTGAGCACTTCCTTCTCGGTGCCGAAAAGCCCCAGCGTCAGGCCGCTGAACAGCCACAGGCAGAGCACGCCCAGCATCATTAAGAGCCTTCGCTTTTTTTTTGCGGCGGCAAAGCCCGCGACCCCGGCGGCAGGCAGGGCGACGCGACTCCTGACGAGGAGCGCCGCCACGCCTATCAGAAGTGAGAGCGCGATGGCCACGATTTTTCCGACGGATGGCATTTGCATCTGGCCTTATTGATCTCCTTTCCCGGAACGCCGGTTCTTCCAATTATTGGCGAACGCGCCGACGATCAACGTCGCGGTGACGCCCACGCCACACCAGAGCAGCTCATCCCGCACAAACAGGATCACGGGCACGAACGCCAGCGCAAACAGCACGAGCTTAAGGAACACATACGCCAGTATTTTGCCCGATTCCGCGTTTTGTAGCGCACGCGTGAGCAAAACGAGCAGATAAAGTTCCCCGGCGCCGCACGCGAGGCCGATGAGAAAGCCGATCATGCGCGTTACCTCCGCCTCAAGGCCGCGACGCGCGGCCCGTTTTCGCCAATTACCAACGAAATACATATTTTCGCGCGCCCGAGGGGCGCGCGCACACGGGTATCATAGCGCTCTCTTTGAGGAAAGTAAAGCCCTCGCTCTATTTTCTTTGATTATGGCCCTCAAAGGCGCGCCGGGGAGCCGACGGAGCGCTCCGGAGGCGGGGCTAGCCAAAGCGAAAAGGTATCGCGATAACTCAAGGCATTTTCGACGAGTGCGGCTTCAGCGCTCATAAAAGCGCCACGGCCGCCCATATTGTGTAGAGGAAGGCACACCCTCCGAAGATGTTGATCGTGAAAGGCAGGGGCTTGCTTGCGCCCGAGGTGATCGTCGAAAGATGCGAGCAGTCGCTCCCGTCGGTCGCGAGCGCACCTTACATCGCGGTGAAATCGCCGTAAAGCACAGCTTCCGGCTTTGCCATATGATACCCCCCCCCCGTAAGCCGGATGATTTTCTCACAGCGCACATTTTCTGTCGATATGCGCTTTTCTTGACTGCGCCTGAAGCCCGGAATATAATGTTTTCATGCGGCCGTGGTGGAACGGCATACACAGCGGACTTAAAATCCGCCGGCGAAAGCTTGAGGGTTCGAATCCCTCCGGCCGCACCAATATACGAAATCATGGATGTATTTCGCATCAATCCCACACTCTGCGTTTAAATTCAACATCCAACCTGCCCACCCGCTCGGCTCTGCGGGCGAAGTATGTTGCTCTGATCACAACTTAATTGTGAAATAGTCCATCGTGGATGTTTTTTTAAAACCGCAAGATTGATACAACCCCATCGCCTTCGCGTTTCCCGCTTCAACCTGAAGCAGGGCATCCCGTGTGCCCGCTTCGTGCAGCTTTTTAATTGCGGCAAGCAGCACCGCGCGGCCATATCCTTTCCCGCGGTGCTCGGGCAGCACGACGAGGCCGTAGATGCCCCCGGCCTCGTCGGAGTTCGTTTCAACGTGCACCTTGCCTATTATCGCTTCACCGCATTCGGCAAGGTAGATGGTCATGCCGCGATCTTCCTCCTCCTCGGGCAGCAGGGCAAAGTCGCTCGCCCCACTCTCACCCGCGCCGGCTTCGCCGGACAGTTCATCTTCATCGAAAGACAGCGCGTTCTGCCGTGCGATCTCCCCCGCGTCCGCGTTGGTTGCCTTTCGAAGCGTCACGCCGTTTAGTCGCTCTTCCCCGATCTCCGGAAACGCCCCGCCAAGGCGCATCTCGTATTCGGAAAAACTGTATTCCGCGCCGATCTTTCGCAGGAACCCCTGACCTGAGGCGGAAGTCCGGTCGCATAAAGCGAGCACCTCGGGTGCCCCTCTTCGCCTGCATTCATCCATGATCAGCCTGTACAGCAGGGAGAACACGCCCTGCCGCCGGTGATCAGGATGCACCATGCCCGTAATTTCGAGCGCACTATCCATCCCGCCGAAGCCGCATCCAATGTAGCCAATCAGCTTAGCGCCTGAAAAGCACATAAATTCGTTGATGCTTTGTATGCGCTCCCTCCCTTGGGCGTTGCGCGCGACTTGCATCTTATAGTCAAGCTCCAGCTTGAGTGCGAGCGCGTCACGGCGGACGCATTCGTCCGCGAGGGCGCGGATTGCGGCGCAATCCCCCTCGTCGAGGTATTCTTTAAGAAGGATTCCGGGCGTTCCTGTCATGCCCATCCGTTTTCTTCCTCTCTTTCCGCTTTAAGTACCGATAATTTTATGAAAATAGCCCAATAAGCTGCTTTTAACGAATGATACCGCCCATTAAGAGGATTCGCTCAAATCATACGGCAAACCGGCGGCGTGACATAGCTGCCGGAATCCCAAGTTGCGAACTTGAATTGACAGTGCCGCTATAAGCTGCGGCTAAACCCGATTGCCTTATCCACCGATTCCATCGGATAAAATTCCCGGAAAATTCGATAATACATGAATTCCTCCTTGCTCTTAATGTGGTGCCCGCTGGGGGTAACTACGCCTCTTTGAAACTCATCATCAGAAATCGTTTTTTCTGCTACATGGGCCAACGCCAGAAAGGAACCCGCTCCCACACTAAATTTTTTCTTCTTTCTGAAAGCTATTTCCTTCGGGAGAATATCGCTGAAAGCCTTCCTCAACACCCATTTTTCCTGGTTATGCGGTCCAAATTTCATCGACAGAGGAATGTTAAGGGCCAGGCGCATAAAATTCAGGTCTAAAAAAGGCACCCGCGCTTCCACTCCATGCGCCATGGACATACGGTCTCCGCGCTGCAAGCCGGTATTATGGAGTGTATTTATGAGCTTAAATACTTCGCTTGCTAAGTCATCTTCCGGCATATCCTGTAAATACTGATAGCCGCAGAATAATTCGTCGGCACCTTCTCCGGAAAATACCACGTTTACGTTTTCCCCCGCCAAACGGGCTAAAAGATAATTGGCTACGGAACTCCGCACTAAGGCGGCATCATAAGACTCCAAATGATAAATCACCTGGGGCAAGATCTCCAACATCTCATCGAGCCCATATATATATTCATGATGGGTGGTGCCCAGAAAATCGGCACATAACCGGGCATGCTTTATGTCTTCGCTGCCGTCCATACCTACCGCAAAAGAATCTACCCCCGACATTTCTTGTGCTGTTAAGGCGGCAATAATACCGCTATCCAGTCCGCCGCTTAGATAAACCCCAACGGGCAACTCGGTTTCCAGCCTCTTTTGCACCGCTTTTCCAAGGTATTCTTTGATTTCCGTTATAGCGTCTTCTATCCTATCTATTTTCCTGACATCTTCATTCTCCCAAAAATCGAAATAACGATGATAACCCGAATCCGATTGATAATACGTTCCAATAGGGAATTCAGTAAAATCCGGGACGGTTTCTGCCAATGCTTTCATCTCCGAGGCGAAATAAAGATTCTCTCCGTTCTTGCTGGCATATAACGGCTTAATACCCAATGGGTCGCGAGCCAAGAAAAGCCCTTGATTCACATCACAAATAGCAAAGGCAAAAGCCCCATCCAACATGCGAACACATTCCGCCCCTTTTTCCTGGTATAAGCGAAGCACCAATTCTGCATCGGTATTACCGAAAAACTCATATTTCTGCATTAACATTTGACGTAATTGATGATGGTTGTAAATCCTTCCGCTAAAGGTAATGCAGGTTGAGTTCTTTTCATTTGTAAATAACTGGCTGTCATCATCATAGGGGGAAAGATGTGCGCTTAAAAAGCCATCCTTCCCGGAGAGCGAAACCCAATCGGCAGTACCCCGATGCTTCATTTTATCCAACATCACATACATCTTTTTCTTGTCGTTCTTCGCTCCAAATATTCCCGCTATCCCACTCACTTTCTGACACCTCCGGATTTGTTGTTGAACAGCACCTCATTTCTGTACGGGTTCTCCTCCTCTTCCAAGCATAAATCGCGCTGTTAACGTACAGATCATTTTTAAGCCGCTGAACTTTAAGGGGCAATCTCCCCCATTATCATGCCATTAGAGGCTGATTGGGAGATATTAAATAATATTATATCACAGCGCCTGATAAAATCGAAACCCGGAAAGAGAGAGGACGCTGTTCGGGAGTCCGGCTTCTGCTTGAACAGCATTCCATAAACGGAGCGGGATCATAGAAAACGTTCAGCGTTTGGAGCAAGCATTTAGGAGTGTCATAAAGCGGTCTTTCCGGAAATCAAAACGGAGCGGCCTATATCCGCCCCGTCCGGTTCAACAAACTACTTGCGGCCGCCGCAGCATTGCAAGAATGCAAAGGGATGGCGGATTATGCAATCTTACCCGCGCTCACATCACCCTCCAAAAACGATGGAGGGCACATATTCCGATTCCATATATGTGCTGTACTCCTCCTGCGAAATCGGATCGATGATTACGGCCGTAAGCTTTACAGCGAGATAGACAAAGGCCGGCTGGCCGTTTTTCATGCGCGTGAGCAGAATGACCATGTATACTTGATTTTTGTCAAGACCGGCATATGTTGCGCCTTCGCCGTGCGGCATATCTTTGAGCGGCGTTTCAAAGCCAAACGCCATCGCCTGAATAGCCCCGCTGCAGAGCATGAGG
Source organism: Clostridia bacterium (assembly GCA_033813015.1). Taxonomy (GTDB): domain Bacteria; phylum Bacillota; class Clostridia; order Christensenellales; family CAG-138; genus Phil1. Next base: position 22,592 of record JAPXSN010000004.1, read on the forward strand.
AGTGATTCCGTCTCCGGCAGGAAGCCCTCATAGGGCGAGTAATCATCAACTATTTGCGACAGGGTAAGCTTCCCGCCCGTTGCGGCATTCAGCAGATTTTCGTTGGAATATGAGATTCCTCCATCCTGATAGAGCTTGTTCAGGCTCTGTATAAACCTGCCCATCAATGCTACGCGCTCTTCGTACAGGGAATACTGCTCCTCATGGCGCGCCGTTACCGCTTCTGTCGTTACATTGGGCAGGAAGCGAGTCAAGTATTCGCCCTTCGCGCCCTCGAAGGCTTTATCCGCATGATACGGATAGGCAAGCGCAAGGCAGTTGATGCGTACATCCTCGATCAGGCCCGGCTCTGCCTCGAGCCTTTCAAGAAGCGCGGTAAAGTCATTCCCGAGCTCAAGCTTGTTCTCCTTTTCAGAAAAGGCGTTCAGGAATATCGTAAGCTCCGGTGTGCCTTCGATATAATACTGCGCGTTCTGTGCGAAAAAAGCATCCGCGCGCACCTCGCTGAACAACTCCTCGCCGATTCCGCAGGTCAGCACCATATTCCCTTGCGAAAACGACACGATATGCGCATCGGACAGCCAAGGATTAAGGTCCTTAAGTGATATCTGATAAGACAGCTGTTCCGTTTCGAAGCCGAACTTTTCGCCGAGCGTCTGCGCGGACAGGGCGATCAGTTTCGTAATGTGCACCTTCGTAATCTGAAGGTTCAGTTCGCCGTTCGCCACGGACGCATCCGCGTCGAGTTGAAGAGGGAGCGGTATGAATCCAAGCCACTTAAAAAGCAATGTGATGGACGGTCCGCCGTCAAAACGGATGCCGTATTTCTCAAGGGTCAGTCCGTATGCCGAAAGATCGAGACCGTATCCTTTAAGCTTCTCCTCAAGCGCGGCGGGCGTGATTTCCCCCGTTCGCGAGAGGATGAACAGAATGTCCGAAGCATCCAGCGCCACATCCGCGGTACGTTCCGCCGCATGGAATACATACCTGTCCTGTACGCTCATAGGCGCATGCGCCAGAAGCGCCGTCTGATCGTCATAGGAAAAGCCGAACAGCGACAGCGCACCAAACACCAGCACGACCAGAGCCATCATAAGAAGGAAGGGGCTGAAAACCCAGAATATGACTTTCCCCGCGGAGCGCCGTTTGACAGGATGAACCGTTGATTCCATGAGGAATTTCCTCCTATGTTATTTCAATTAGTCGGAATGGGATTATGCGTCCGGGAGCGGGCTTAGCAAGGGCGAAGCCATTACCAGATAGGCAAGGCGTACAGCTCCTCGATGCTCATGCCGAAACGATCTTGGACAAGCTGCTCGAAGTATGCCAACGGCTTTTCGTAAAAACCGTCGCCTTCGGTGCCAAAGGCATCGTTGAACATCCTCTTTACGGTGTCCAGATCGGGATATTCATCGGTGTATTTCCCTGTGGCCGGGAAGTAATCGAAGGCAGCGCGTTCGTTGCCTTTGTCTAGCGTAATATGATATTTGTCTTCGCTCAAATGATAGGTAATCCGCAAACCGTAGCCGTTCAGCTGATCCAAATATTCAATGTTCCAGTCATCGGGGTGCTCACCCCATTCCGGCCTGTGTATGGCAACGTTCATATAATGCGGCTCATGCTGCGCGTACACGCCGCAAGTTCCGGCATCATCAAAACCGAAGCCGAATTTTGTCAGCGAAACTTCGGCCTCAACAAATTCACCCATCGCGGTGCTGAGGTTGGCATTTGCTTGCCCTATCGTTATCGCTCCGCCCTTGCCATCACAGGTCAGCTTGCTTTCTATTGGGCCATATCGTATAACGGTTTCCATCATGCCGTTCCATTCCCACCAGTCGCTTTGCACATTTTCTTCTATGCTTTTTTGTACAGCATCAACATTAGGCAGATAATAAACAGCGTAGGCATTGACTTCATTTTTGTGCAGATTCACGCTGATGCCGCACTCGCGAAAATCCGGTACAACATCGAGATAGTCCGCGACAGAGGTCAAGGCGTTCAAATTGTAATTATCGCGCACAAGGTCTGTATACTTTTCAACGTCAGCGGCATTTATTAAGAACGTAATATCAATCACGCAGCCGCCGCCGGTAAAATCATGGCTGCCATCAGCTTCCACATACTCGTAACGGTCGTCGTTGGGATCGGCCTGCCGGATAGTGACAATCTGCCCATCAGAGCCGATGAACTCACAGAAATACCCGTTGGCACGGTACTCTTCCAAAAGAGCAAACTTTCCGCCCTCATCAAGTCCCAGTCCCGATACATCCGCGATATAAGCGACACAGGCAAACATATTGCCGCTGCCCGTCATGGAAAGGACAAATTGATTGTTGCCCAGCTTTGCCGAGCCTTTGTTAAACTCGGCGGCAAAGACCGTAAAGGGAGAATCCATGCCAAAAGGATTGAACTCATCGCTGAAAATATCCATCGGAGCGTAAGGTTTCGGTTCGGGCGTGGGAGTAGGGCTGGAAGTAGGGTCGGGAGGAGACGCTTGGCTTGGCGCAGGCGTATTCTGCTTTTCAGTCTGCGCAGGAATCGGCGAACTTACCGGTTCAACAAGCTGTGTGCACGCAGCGGATGATAAAACAAGCAAAACGAATAGCGCCAATGATAGGGACCGTTTCATTTTCTTTCCTCCTGAGCACAACTTTTTTCATCTTCTAACACATCGGCATACACAACATCAGTACCCCAAAATGCTGTTCCGCAAGACATATTATATATCATTTTCAGATTTTATCCAAGTGCCCCAGTATATGGTAAATAAAAAAAGTAAGCTAAACGGCGAGCAAGGCACGACGGCTCATATGCTGCGCTTTTGTTTACCGTTATTCATTACCTACTGTTAGTTATTAACTTGATTGCACCACTCCTGCGCGATTCCCACATACGCTCGGAAGCCCGCTTCCAATTCTTCAAGGGTGATGAACTCTTCCTTCGAGTGGGCATATTCCATGCGGCCGGGGCCGTAGACGACTACGGGGATATTGCCGTAGTGCGCGAGCAGGCCTGCGTCCGTCCAGCAGGGGCAGCCTACGAGATGCGCCTCGACGCCCAACGCCCGCTCCACGCCCCGCCGGACGGCACAAACGAATGGAGCATCCGGGCTGAGCCGGAAGCCTTGGTGGACGTAGCCCTTTTCCATGCGGCTCGACTCGAGCACCTTCATTTCATATTTGAACTCCGGATCGTTTGCGGCGATGGAATCCGCAATGGCGCGGAGTTCGGCGCAGCAGGATTCGTATGTTTCCAGCCCCGGCACGAAGCGCCGGTCGAGCTGCACGGAGCATTCCCCGGGCACAGTCGAAAGCTGCGTGCCCCCACGGATGACGCCGATGTTGAGCGTGCTTTCGCCCACAAGCGGCAGCGTGCGCTTCTCAAGCTCCGGCGCGAGACGCTCAGTCAGCGCGCCGATGAAATTCACGGCCTTGAGGATGGCGTTGACGCCCGCGCGGTATGACCCGCCGTGCACCGTGCGGCCGATGAAGTCGAACTGGAACCACTCGAGACCTTTTTGCGCGATGGCAATGCTCTCATTGCCCGTGGGCTCGCCCACGACCGCCGCGTCCGCGCACACGCCGCTTTCGAGCAGGGAAACTGTACCGAGGCTGCCCTCTTCCTCATCCGCGACGGCGCAATAGAGAAGGTCGCCGCGAAGCTGTATTCCGCTGCGTTTGACGGCGACGAGCGCGCCCAGCATAGCTGCCAGAGGCCCTTTCATATCGGCGGTGCCGCGCCCGTGGAGCCTGAGCGCATCGTCAAGCCACGGCTCGAACGCGCGCTCCATGCCGTAGGCCGGGACGGTATCCATGTGGCCGTTGAGCATGAGGGACCTTCCCCCGCCCGTCCCGGGCAGGGTTGCGACGACGTTGCAGCGCCCCTCCCGCAGCGGGAGAACCGCGCAGTCGATGCCCTCACGGTCGAACACGCCCTTGAGATACGCGCCTACTCCGGCCTCCTGCTTGGGTTGGCCGCTATACGAGGGGATGGACACGAGGTCCGTCGTCCACCGCAGCAATTCTTCGCGGCTCACATACTCATGGATGGGTCGTTTCATCTGTCAATTACCTCGGCGTTCCCGCACACATTCACCCATGCGCCGCCGGAGCAGAGCGCGAGCTCGTCGCAGGTCAGTTCGATGGCGCTCGACGCGCTGCCCACCGCAGGGAAGACGCTTGAGAAGCGGCGGAGCGATTCATCGAGATAGACAGCGACGCCCTCCGGCAGCGCGAAGGGGCATACGCCGCCCACGGCATGTCCGATCAGCGCCTCGGCCTCCCCGTGCGAGAGCATGCGCGCCTTGAAGCCGAAACGCGCACGGAACTTCCGGTTATCCACGCGCACGTCGCCCGCCGTCACGACGAGCATACAGCCTTCGCCGTCGCGGAAGGAGAGGGTTTTTGCGATGCGCGCCGCCTCCACGCCCACTGCAAGCGCGGCCAGCTCCACCGTCGCGCTCGAAACCTCAAACTCGCGGATGCGCTCCGCGACGCCGTACTTCGCGAGATGTTCCCTGACCTTTTCGACCGACATGATTATCCTGTCTCTCTTGAAAAAATGATTGCGCCCGATTCGGGCGGAGCGGGCGGATGATATCCGCCCATACAACACCGCCTCAGGCGGCCACGCAGGGCAGCCCCTGCACGTTGTTTGCCGTTCCTTGATTGTCAATTGTCAATTTTCAATTGTCAATTACCCATCGTCCCCTAAACCCGCGCCGCCTGATTGTGCAGCCTGCGCCAGAGCTTGGTCTGAAGCGTCACAAGGTCGCGCGTCGCGGCGACCACACCCCTGCGCACGTAATAATCGTCATCCTCCGGTGTTTCAACGCCCACGGCCTCGATGTATTCCTTGAGGCTGCCCTCGTAGAGGCAGCAGTGGTCGAGAATCCTTTCGAGCGTGCCTATGCTGTCCACTCTCTCGTCGAGGTCGAGCAGGTATGCGGCAAAATCCACGCAGGTATACGCGTCCCGCAGGCGCACGCGGCGGCGCAGGGGCAGCGCGAAGGCGTCGTAGAGGTTGTAGAGCATGCGGCTCTGGTGCGTCCTGCAATGGTCTATGCGCTTCATCACGCGGCAATACGCCTGCTCGCTAAGCTCAACGCGGCAGAGCTTAACCCTAAGGTCGCGCCCGCCTACGAGGAAGTGCGAGGGATATTCGCGCATGAAGCCGCCTGAAAAGGGCGAGTCGTACCGCCTGCGCGAGAACGAATACATCGAATAGAGCGATCCGTCGAGCGCGACGGTCACATGCGAATAGCGGCTGTTGGGAAAAAACAGCCGAATGAAGCGGCCGATCTTCGTGTTTTGGCGCGAAAACAGAATATAAAGGCATCTTTCAGCGGTTTCCATTTTCATCCTCCTTAAAGCAGCCTTTGCCCGTTGACACTGAGGCGAAACGAAAGCCCGAAATACTCCGCCGCGCGCCTGCAAAGCAGCATGCGCCCGAGGAAAATTTCGAAATAATCCATGACGGAGCAGTATTGTGTATCAATGGCCATATCGAGCGCGATGTTCTTCTTCTCCCCGTCGATGGCTGTATTCGCCTCGCGCACGGCGAAGTTGACGCGGTCGTGTATGTCGAACGCGGCGGCGTCCTGCGCGCGCACACGCGTGTAGCGAACATCCGTCTTATCCGCGAGGATCAGCGCTGCGGCAATGGCGCTGATGGGCTCTGCCGTGCCTTCGTCGTGGTTGCCGATTGCGGCGACTATTTTGGCGATCTCCCTCGGCTCCATGCCGAGGTTGTCGAGTAGACGAAAGGCCATCAGCGCGCCGCTCTGCGCGTGGTCGTGCCGGTTGACGATGTTGCCGATGTCGTGCAGCCAGCCCGCGATTTCGGCAAGCTCAGCCTCGCGCGCGGGATAGTCCATGGTCGTGAGTATGTATTTGGCCGTGTCTGCGACCCTGCCCACGTGGGCGAAGCTGTGCTCCGTGTAGCCGAGCGCCTCGAGCAGTCTGTCTGCCTCCTGAATATAGGCGCGGATGGCCGGATTCTCCCGTATCTGTTCGAAAGTGATCATTCCATTCTCCCTGTGCGGATGCGGCGGGCGATGTCCCGCACCTCCGAAATCGCCTTCTCTATATCTATGGTCATGAACGAGCCGTTTTCATAGAGGATTTTGCCGCACACCATCGTGAGCCGCACATCGCTGCCCTTGGCCGCGTAGGCAACTGCGCTCGCCGGGGCATACACCGGGCACATCGAGGGCGACGCGGTATTCAAGAGGATCAAATCCGCCTGATAGCCCTCCTGCACGCGGCCGATCTGCCCTTCCCTGCCCTGCGCCTTCGCGCCGTTGACGGTCGCGAGCTTGAGCGCCTCGTATGCAGGCAGCCTTGCCGAATCGCCGCTCATGCCCTTGGCAAGCAGCGCCGCGAGCTTAATCTCCTCGAACAGGTCGTGTGAGTTATTTGAGCAGCAGCCGTCCGTGCCGAGGGCAACTTTGACGCCGTGTTCGATCATCCCGTGTACGCGTGCGATTCCGCTGCCGAGCTTGAGGTTGGATACCGGGCAGTGCGCGGCACAAACGCCGTATTCTGCGAGGATATCCATATCCTCATCCGTAAGCCAAACGCAGTGCGCGGCAAGAGTTTTCGCGCGAAATACCCCGTGCTTCTCAAACAGCCGCGCCGGAGTCACACCGTACTTGGCAACGCAGGCGTCGTGCTCGGCCTTCGTTTCCGAAAGGTGCAGATGCAGCACGAGATCGTGTTCGAGCGCAAGCTCCGTTGCCTTTACCCATGCCTCGGGGAAGCTCGTGTACTCCGCGTGGATGGAGGCGTCCGCGCGCACGAGGCCGTCGCCCCTGCCGTGGAAATTCCGCACGAGCTCGGCGAGTTCGGAAAAGCAGCGGTTGCCCGGATTGAGCTTCCCATCGAGCGCGACTACGCCGTTACACAGAGAGCAGCGCATGCCTATTTCCGTCGCGAGCGCCGCGACCTCCGGCTGATGGAAATACATATCGCTCACGCTCGTCGTGCCCGATGCGATCATCTCCGCAAAGCCGAGCCGCGCGCCCGCGATGATCTCCGCAGCACCCAGCCCCGCCTCGACCGGGAACACGCGATCAAACAGCCACTCTTGCAGCGTGTAATCGTCCGCATAGCCGCGCATCAGACACATGGCCGTATGCGCGTGCGCATTGATGAGGCCGGGCATAAGGATATCCCCGCGGCAGTCGATCTCGCGCGCGGGCGTCCCCTCGGGTCGCGTCTGCCCGACAGAGCGGATAAATCCGTCTCTCACGCCGACGAAACCGTTTTCGATGACGGGCGCGTCGTCGCACATGGTGAGAATGACAGCGTTTTTGAAAAGAATATCCATGTGAAATATATTACCTCATTTTACGTCGTTTGACCAGCCGCGGCCGACGTTATATAATGGCTTCATACGAAAAATATCATCGGAGGGAACAGCATGAGCGCCATCAGGGACGCTTCGATCGCATCGCTTGGCAAACAGCGCATCGCGTGGGTACGCGAGTTCATGCCCGTTATGCGCGCGCTCGAGGATCGCTTTTCGGTTGAACAGCCTTTTACCGGCCTGCGCGTGAGCGTCAGCGTCCACCTCGAGGCTAAGACCGCCTACCTCGCGCTGCTCTTGCGCGCGGCGGGCGCTCAAGTAGCCGTAACCGGCTCAAACCCGCTTTCCACCAAGGACGACGTGTGCGCTGCGCTCTGTGAGATGGGTATGGAGGTCAACGCCTGGTTCGGCGCGACGAGCGAGGAATACCATGAGCACATTCGAAAGACGCTCGCGTTCTGCCCGCACATCATCATAGACGACGGGGGCGACTTCGTTTCGATGCTCTGCTCGGAGCATCCGGAATACGCGGTCAATCTCATCGGCGGCTGCGAAGAGACGACCACGGGCATCCAAAGGCTTCGCGGCCGCGCCGCGGCGGGAAAGCTCCCCTTCCCCATGATGGCTGTCAACGACGCCAACTGCAAGCACCTGTTCGACAATCGGCACGGCACGGGCCAGAGCGTGTGGGACGCCATCATGTACACGACCAACAACATGGTTTCCGGCAGGACCGTGGTCGTCGCGGGCTACGGCTTCTGCTCGAGCGGCATCGCCCTGCGCGCCAAAGGCTTGGGCGCGAACGTAATCGTCACAGAGGTGAACCCCTACCGCGCGCTCGAGGCCGCTATGGACGGCTATCGCGTGATGAAAATGGATGACGCCGCACCGCTCGGGGATATCTTCATCACGGCGACCGGCTGCAGGGACGTCATCACCCGCCGCCACTTCGAAAATATGAAGCACAACGCCATACTCGCCAACGCGGGCCATTTCGACGTGGAGTTCAGCAAGCCCGACCTGATCGCCATGGGCGCGCGCGTCGAGCAGAGGAAGCCCTTCATCGACGGATACTGCCTGCCCGACGGGCGCGTGCTCAACGTCATGGCGGACGGCCGACTCGTCAACATTGCGGTGGGCAACGGTCACCCGGCTGACATTATGGATCTTTCCTTCGCAATACAAGCTCTTGGCGCGAAGTACATTGCGCAGAACGGCAAAGGCCTCGCGCCGGGGCTCTACGACATCCCCGAAGAAATAGACCGCGAGGTCGCCCTGCTCAAGATTGACGCGATGGGAATCGGCCTTGATTTCCTCACTCCCGAACAGGAAAATTACATGAAAGGCGAATACTGATGCAGATCACGAAATTCGGCCTAGGCATCCGCTTCGCGGCCATGGAGGAGCTTCCCGAAAGGGAGTTCGCCAGAAGGGTATATGAGGAAATCTTCTCCGTGCTCACGCTCACGGAGCTTGAGGGATTGCAGGTATACGGCGGGAACGACCCGCTTTCCCTCGAGGCGGGCGCGCAGGAAAGCGGGGATATTTTCCTCGCTGTTCTCATGGGCGGCAAGATCGGGCAGATGCGCCGGGTGTTCACAGCCATCGACGCGGACGCGGCAATAGGCATGTATCTGACGCACACGCGCCCGTATATCGAGAACAACCGCCTCGAGCGCGTGGAGGGGCTTACCTATTACGGCACCATCCAGAAGAACGGCCGCGTCACGGGCGGGGACGGCACGCTGGACGGCCTCAGCGTGCCTAAGGCGCGCGGCAGGCGAAGCCCCGTTGGCAAGGGCGTCAAGCTGCTGCTCGCACCGGAGGATTATCAAAACGGCCTTTCCTCGGTGGACGCTATCAAGCTTTTGACCCTCGCCGCGCGCAAGCACTTCCAGGGCGTCAAGCTCGTGCCCATGCCCGTGAGCTACGGCGGACCGGGCTTCGCGCGCGCTCTGATCACGGCCTCGGATGGGGCGCTGCGCCGCGCGGAGGTTTCCGCTCCGGGCGGCGTCGGCAAGCTCAAGGCTGAATACGCGGTGCTGCGCGGCAAGCTCGCCGTCATCGAAACCGCGCCTCCCCCCGATTCCGCCCCAAGCGTTTCCGGCGGCACATCCTCGCGCGGCACGGGCGAATTGATCCGCCGTGCGCTGGATGAAGGGCTTCGCCGCTTCATCGTGGGCGTACACGAGCGCGCAGTTTATGACTGCGGCTTCGGCCTTGCGCGAGCGCTAGGCGTGAAGTTTTTCGACGCGGCGTGCAGCGAGCTTACGGGCGGCGCGGAGCAGCTTCCCCTCGTCGCCTCGGCGGACGCGGAATTCCTCAACCCGGCGTTGAAAAACGCGAAGTTCGTCGTTGCCGACGCGGGCGCAAATACGCCCCTGCCCCATGGCGCGGAGGGCTTCCTCGCGGCGCTCGCCAAGGCGCTCGGGCAGGAGATATCGCCTCAGGACGGCTTTGCGGGCGCGCTCGCGGCCCTCACGGGCGGGCAGCTCACGCGCAGCTTCGACGCGGTGCTCGATGCGCTGGAATTCGAAAAGCTCCTGAAGGGCGTGGCGCTCGTCGTTTCCGGCTGCATGAGCGTGGACGAGGCCTCGACCGCGGACGGGCGCGCGCTCCAATGCATCCTCCGGCGCTGCAAGGCGCGAAGGGTGCCGGTCGCGCTCATCGCGGGCAAAAAGGAAGAAAGCGAAACGGTTCGCGCCGCGCTCTACGGCGCGGGCGTAATGTGCTTCGGCTTCCCCGCGCAAGGCGCGGATCCTCTCGCCCCGTTCTCCCGCGCGGCGGACAGCATGTTCCGCTTCATCCGCATAGGCCGCGACGTCGAAAAAATAGGCGCACCTCGAAAGCCGCGCCAGAAATCGTTCGTCCGCCTGTTCTGGGACAGTTGGCTGGAAAGGCTCAGCAAGGACTAGCCCATCAACAACATAACTTCATCTTCGCTTACAATGCTCGGGAGGCCCCCGGGCTTTTTCGTCGAGAGCGCGGCCGCGGCCGCGCCAAAGCGCGCAGCGTCGAGTATCTGCGCCTCGTCGAGCGATTTGAGCGGTGCGCCGCAGCGGAGCACACGGCTCATCGCCGCGCCGAAGAAGATATCCCCCGCGCCCGTGGTGTCGACCGAATCCACGCAGTACGCCTCAAGGAAGCGCTGGAAACGCCCGTTGGTCACATATAAACCCTCGGACCCCATCGTCGCAAACACAAGCCTCGCGCCGCCCTCGGCGAGCTCGCGCGCTGCCTCCTTCCACGGCACGCCGTAGGCGAGCTCCAACTCATCCGTGCCGGCCTTGACGGTGTCCGCGTGGGCAAAGCCCCAGCGCATGGCCTCGCGTGCGTCGCGCTCACTGCGCCAGAGCATCGCGCGGTAGTTGGGGTCGAAGCTGACTGTCACGCCGCGCTCGCGCGCGAACTTCACGGCCTCCATGGTCGCACCCCTCGCGGGCTCGTCGGTCAGCGACAGCGTGCCGAAGTGGAATACGCGCGCCTCGCGGATGTGCTGATACGGCACCTCCTCCGCGCGCAGCAGCGTGTCCGCGCCGGGCTTGCGCGCAAAGGAAAACGAGCGCTCACCGCCCTTGCTCAGCGATACGAAGGCGAGCGTCGTAAACGCTTCCTCAGTCGTTTGGCCGAGGAAAGCGATGTTCGCGTCCGCGAGCGTACGCGCGAGCAGTTTGCCGAACGCATCCGCGCCTACCTTGCCGATCATGCCGCAGGAGCAGCCGTATTTGGCGAGCGCACCCAGATAGTTAAGCGGCGCGCCGCCGGGATTCGCGGCCATCAGGGGCGCTCCCAGATCGGTTGCGCCTGTTTGAACGAAGTCGATGAGCAGTTCACCCAGCGCGATCACATCCATAACGCCGCCTCAGTCCGCGGCGGGCGGGTATTCGTTGCAGAGAAGCCGCCGTGCGGGCTCATCCTCCTCAATTTCGGAGAAGCGCTGCGGCACGTCGTAAAAGCGGTTGTCTATATTGTCGTCGTTGGTCATAGAGACCTCCCACGCGAGCACGCGGCCCTTTTCTGCCCAGAAGGCGTGGTAGAGGCGCGGGCGCAGCGTGACGCTCTCGCCCGGCGTCAATCGAAGGATGCTCCCCGCAGGCAATTCCAGCGCGCGGCCGTCCACGCGCACCTGCACGGGCCTGTCCGATAAGGTTTCATCAGGCTCACTGCCCCAGAGCTGCATCATTAGGTCGCCGCCGCCGCGGTTGATGATGTCCTCGCTCTTATACCAATGGAAGTGGTTCGGGGAGAGCTGGCCGATCTCGCAGATAAGCATCTTTTCGGCGTAGGCCTTGGCAAAGCGCGGCTCCTTGAGGTTGCCGTTGCGTATGGTGAAAAGCAAAAGGCCGGTCTTGTCGAAGTCGCCAAGGCCATAGTCCGTGACGTCCCAGCCGAGCATGTTGGCGCGGATTTCGTCGTATTCGCAGCTCTTATGTACCCAATCCTCCGGCGTCCAGCACGCGAATGGCGGCAAAGAGACGTTCCTTTCCCGTATCCATTCCTCGGTGCGCGCGATGTATCGGTTGATTTCGGAGCGCTTCATAAGACTTCCCCCTACGAAATGATATCCTCCATCATTCTAGCAGAGAAGAAGGCCTTTTTCAATCGCGTCACGCCTCTTTGACGTTGGAGATACGGTTGTCGCCGAAGTCGAATTCGAAGATACGCGCCGCGCACACGCTTCCCTCGGAGAAGGAAACGAGGCCGAGCGTCCTGCCGCTCCTGTCCGAAAAAGGAGCGCGCGCATAGGCGAACTCGCCGAAAAAACCCTTGAGGTCATTAAAATCGAGGCTGTCCGCAAGCTCCGGCTCGAGGCATGCCGCGGCGTCCTCCTCGCGGCCGTCGCGTACGGCCTCCGTAAAGGCCATGGCCAGCGCAAGCTCGGGCGGCGCTTCCTCCGGCGGAGGCTCCTCGTCGACATACGCGCCGGTGAAGAGCATCAGCTCAAAGACCCCGCCCGGCCATACACAGACCGAAACATCCGGCGCGGGATTGCCCGCAAGCGCGCCGTTTTCGAAGGAGAGCCGCCTCGTGACGGTTCGCCACCCGCCCTCGAGCGGGGCGACGCAGATGTAGTAATCCCCGGTGTCCGAGATGGGGATGGACACATGCGAAACGCGAGAGCACTCGCCGACGATCCTGCCATTGACCGTCGCAAGGCAAAGCGTGTCCGCGCGGATGACGAGCGTGGGTACGGGTGCGTAGAACATAGCCGCCTCCGATATTTCATTCATCAAAGCCCCGTGCACTTGCCAAGCATGCGCGATTGGGCTATAATTCAACTCTGATATAACGTTATTTTCAAGGAGGAACTCCTATGCCAAAGCTTTGCGAGCTCGTGCGCGCGCCAAAAACCCATGCGGGGCCCGCGGACGTTTCGGGCTGGATCAGGACCGTGCGCGAGAGCAAAAACGCGGGCTTCATCGAACTCACCGACGGGAGCTGCTTCAAATCCGTGCAGATCGTCTACGAGCCCGGCAGCCTTACGCCCGAGCTTGCCAAAGCCCTCGGCACGGGCGCGGCCATCCGCATTCAAGGCGAACTTGTGCTCACGCCGGACATGCCGCAGCCCTTCGAGATCAAGGCCGCGCAAATCGAGCTGCTCGGCGCATGCGACGAAGATTATCCCCTCCAGAAAAAGCGCCATACGCTTGAATATATGCGCACCATACAGCACCTGCGGCCGCGCGCGAACATCTTCCAGGCGACATTCCGCGTACGCAATGTTGTGGCGCAGGCCATCCATCGCTTTTTCGACGAGCGCGGCTTCCTCTATGTACATACGCCGCTCATCACCCCCTCAGACTGCGAAGGCGCAGGCGAAATGTTCCGCGTGACCACGCTCAAGCTCGAAGATCTTCCTCAAACGGAGGATGGCAAAATCGACGCGGCGCAGGACTTCTTTGGCCGCGAAGCGAACCTCACAGTCAGCGGACAGCTTTACGGCGAAGCATTCGCGCTGGCGTTTCGCGATATCTACACGTTCGGACCGACCTTCCGCGCGGAATACTCGTTTACGGCGCGTCATGCGGCGGAATTCTGGATGATCGAGCCGGAGATGGCCTTCTGCGACCTCGCGGGCAACATGGACCTCGCGGAGGATATGGTCAAGTACGTCATCCGCTCCGTCATGGAGCGCTGCCCCGACGAGCTTGCGTTCTTTAATAATTTCGTCGACAAGGGCCTGCTCGCACGGCTCGAAAACGTCGTCAACAGCGACTTCACGCGCATCAGCTATACCGAGGCGGTCGAGCTTTTGAAGCAATCCGGCGCGGAGTTCAAGTATCCTGTCGAGTGGGGAAGCGATCTGCAGACCGAGCACGAGCGCTACATCACCGAGCAGATCTACGGCAAGCCCGTGTTCGTGACGGGTTACCCCAAGGACATCAAGGCTTTTTACATGCGCCTCAACGACGACGATCGAACCGTCGCCGCGGTCGACCTGCTCGTGCCGGGCGTGGGCGAGATTATCGGCGGCAGCCAACGCGAGGAGAGGCTCGATGTATTGAAGCGCCGCATCGAGGAGATGCATATGGATGTTTCGCAGTATGGCTGGTATCTCGATCTTCGCCGCTTCGGCGGCGTGAAGCACGCGGGCTTCGGCCTTGGTTTCGAGCGCATTTTGATGTATGTCACGGGCATGGCCAACATCCGGGACGTTATGCCCTTCCCGCGCACGACGGGGAATATGGTGATGTAAGCAATCGCGCTGCGATTGCTTACATCTACGGCTAATAACTAATGCTGAATGGTGAACAACTGTCGCAAATTCATCGGTTTCGGCTTTAAGGATATGCCTGCATAAAGGCAGCGCTGCCACCGAGCTGCGGTTGCATTCTTCCTTATCCGAATGGATGCTCCCCGATATCGCTCAGGCACTCTCACCGAGCATGATGACCATGCTGCCCTCCGAGAAAGAAACCCACACGGGGATACCGTCCGCGTTCTTGGCGGAGTAGGTAAAGCCGCCATCGTAGGTCATATCGCTTGGCTCCACATCATAGTCGGCCTTGATGGATTCAAGGTATTTTGTTGCGTCCTTTTGCTCGACGGTATCGAGCATGATGTACAAGTAATTTGTACTCTCCATCACCCAAGTAATATTGCCGTCCTTAAACTCGGGAATGTTCTTGGCAAAGTCGGAGGTCGGCCATTTGGTGGCCCCGATGGTGGTGGTCGTGCCGTCCTCGCCCTCGACAGTCATGGAGTCGCCGTCGATGTCGACATCTGCGCCGCTGTTGCCCTCGATGATTTCCTCAGCGAGCTTTTCGCTGAGCTTCTTTCTGATGTTGCAGCCCGCGAGGGCGAGCAGCATAGAAAGCGCCAGGAGTATTGCGATAATCCGTTTCATACTAAGCTCCTTTGGATGTTTTTTGCTTTATCCGTTCGCGCCGGGCCCGCCCCGGCGGGATGGCAAAATTAAAGTTTCGTGCCGCACTCGCCGCAGAACTTCGTGCCCGGCGGGTTCTCAAAGCCGCAGCTAGGGCATTTGGCCGCGACCGGCGCCTTCATCGACGCGCCGCAGTTGTTGCAGAAGCGCACGGTCTGCGCGTTTTTCGCACCGCACTGCGGACAGGCGGCCAGCGCGAGGGACGCGCCGCAGTTGTTGCAGAACTTGCCGTTGCCCGCGGGCTTGCCACAGGTCTGGCAGACGGTCGTCTTGCTCTCAAGCTTGCCCTGCCAGACGGTCGCGCCCTGCGCGGTTTCGTCGATGTTGCGGCGCATCGCGTCCGCGCGGGCTTTGGCGACGTATACTTCCTGACGCGGCGCGCACTCGGTGCACAGGCCCTCATCCTCGTTGTAGCAGGCGTCGCAAACCCACTTGCGGCAGCTGTGGCAGCGGTGGAAGTGCTCCTGCGCCTCGTTTTTTGCGCGCTCGAAAGCGCCCTCGTGCTCCTTCTGCCACTCGGGGCTCATGCCCTCAAAGCGCTCGGAGAGCACGTTGCCGCCACGCTCGAGCGAATAGCCGACGCTGCTGAGCCTGCCGCCGAGCAGGCTTCCGAGCACGCCCGCGCCCTGCGCGAGTCCGCGTAGGCCTTTGCCGCGCTTGTACGTTTCGGATTCGATGAAGCTGCTTTTGAACCCGTCCTCGCACAAATCGCAGTAGAAGGTGAACTGGAAACCCGCTTCCGTGGAATTGTCCTCATAGTTTCTTGTGAAAGACTGGAGCATATGACACCTCTAAGTCAGTTGTGTTTGAGTTTTTTACCGCAGGCCGTACACTTGGTGTTTTCAAAGAACTGCTCCGCGCCGCACCGGGGGTTGGCGCAACGCACCGTGAGCCCAGCGCCGCACGCTTCACACTTATCCTGCGCGAAGGTCGTGCCCTTGCAGGCGGGGCAAAGCACGTAGAGTGGCCGCCCGCAGTTCGCGCAGACCCTGTGCCCTTTGGAAACAGGCGCAAGGCAGGTTGGACAATGGAAGCCGAAGGGGTTTCGCGAGCCGCACAAAGGGCACAGGCGCGCATCCCGCTCGACGAGCATGCCGCAGTGCAAGCAGGGCTGTTTATACGAGGCCACGGTTCAGTCGAGCCTCGCGCCGCATTCGCCACAGAAGCGCACGCCGGGCGCGAACTTCGCGCCGCACCTGGGGCAGCCAGCGCTGACGCCGAGCTTCGTACCGCAATCCTGACAGAACTTCAAGCCGTCAGGGTTTCGCGTGCCGCAGGAAGGGCAGGTCTGCCGCTCATCTGCGAGCTTCTGTTCTTTTTCCTTCGCGTCCTTCTCCGCCTTGGCGCCATCGAGCTTCGCACGCGCTGCTACGAGGCCGGTCTGGATCAGCCTGAGCCTTTCCTCCTGCTCGGGGAACTGACCGGGATAGCGCCTGAGCGCACTTTTACCCACCTGTGCATAAAGCTCGGTTTCCTGCGCGTTGAGGTCGTTGAGCTCGCTTTGCGCGTTGAGCAGTTTCACATCCGGATCATCCTGCGGCATGAAACCGGAGAGTCCCTTCATCAACCCGCTGAGGCCGCCGAAAAGATCGTTTGCCATAGTGGGATACCGTCCTTTATATTGGTTGGAGCTCTGTGGTTAGCGTACCATATTATAACATACCGCCGCGCATTTGCATAGAGAAACGCGTTATGCATATCTGAATGACGCCGCGTGCGCTTTCAAACTTGACGGGCAAAGCGCTTAGAGCGTCACCACGACGCCCTTTTTGCGCGATTCCTCTGCGGCAAAGCAGATCAGGTGACTCTGGAGAGACTCGCGGATCGAAGTCTTAACCGCGTTTTCCTCGCCCAGCTCCGCGCTCACGAACGCATCGATGAGCCGGAGATCGCCGCCGCCGTGGCCGTCCGCCATGCCGCCGATGGGCGGATTCTCGGTCGTGCGCACGGAACCTGTGCGAAAGTCCGTCACCTCTATGGTTTCATCGCTCATTTTGGCGCGAATCTCCCCGTGCGAGCCCATGATGTGAATGGTGCGGCCATGGCGGAAATCTGTAAAGGCAGAAATCGTCAGAGTCGCGGTCGCGCCGCCGTCGAACTCGAGTATGGTGGACTGATGGTCGAGCACGTCGTTGTCGCAACGGTAGACGCAGCGGCCGTAAGGTCCCTCGCGCAGCGCCCGTATGCGCCCCTCGGTGCTGAAATCGGAGGTAATGACGTTGACGGGCCAGCCCGTATAGCCGGGTATCATGTAGATTCGTGCCGCGTTGTAGGGGCAATCCGGCACGGCGCAATCCAAACAGCGCGCGGCGCTCCCTTTGGGCGCGTTCTGCGAGCGGAAGTGTTTCAGGCTGCCGAACGAGGCGACACGGCGGCAGCCCTTGCCCATGAGGTAAAGAAGGATATCCGCGTCGTGGCAGGATTTGGCGAGTATGATGGGGCTCGTCTCATCCTCGCGCCGCCAGTTGCCGCGCACGTAGCTGTGCGCCATGTGCCAGAAGCCGATATTCTCGCAATGCGAAACGGCCTGTACCTCGCCGATCTCCCCGCTCTGAATGACGGCCTTGAGGTCGTTGAAAAAGCGCGTGTAGCGCAGCACATGGCACACGGCGGCGCGCCTGCCCGTGCGCTCTGACACATCAAGGACGCGCAAGCATTCTGCGGCGGTTTTGGCGACGGGCTTTTCGACGAGCACATCAAGCCCGCGCTCCATGGCGGCTACGGCAGGTTCCACGTGGGCGTTGTCCTGCGTGGCGATGAGCGCGGCGTCCGCTTCGACGCCAGAGGTGAGCGCCTCGCGCCAGTCCGAAAAAACAAACTCCTTGGGCACGCCGTAGCGCACGGCGAAGGCGCCGCGTTTTTCCTCCGCAGGGTCTGCGACCGCGACGAAGCGGAGTCTATCCGGGCGAAGCAGGGCGTAGGGCGCATAAGCGTCCATGCCGCGGCTGCCTGCGCCGAGACAGATCATACGAACGGGGTGCTGCATAGCGATATCCTTTCTTTATGGAGAAAATGAACTGCCGGATTGCATTCAGTTTACCACGCGGCCGCGAAAAAGGGAAGAAAAGGGAGTCGATCTTTCGACCGGCTCCCGCAACGATGTGACGCAAATCAGATGAACAGGTTTATGTTCGATTCCTCCGCGTCCCCGAGGTACGCGCCCACGCCGCCGAGTTCCACGCCCTCGATAAGCTCCTCCTGCTTGATGCCCATGACGTCCATGCTCATCGTGCAGGCGACGATCTTTACGCCCGCGGCAATGGCCTTGCGGATCAGCTCCTCGAGTGAATCCACGCGCTTGTCCTTCATGATCATCTTCATCATGGCCGTACCCATGCCTGCCATGTTCATGCGCGAGAGCTTGAGCTTGGCGCTGCCGCGCGGCAGCATCGCGCCGAACATCGATTCCATAAAGGTCTTTCCGACGCGCTGCTTTTTCGGTTTGCGAAGCACTGTGAGACCCCAGAAGGTGAAGAACATGGTGACCTTCCTCCCCATGGCGGCCGCGCCGTTGGCAATGATGAAGCTCGCGAGCACCTTGTCGAGGTCACCCGAGAAGACGATGATGGTCTTGCCGTCCGCATTATCCCGCACGGTTCCCGCGACGGAAACGCCGCCCTTTTTCACGAGCGCGACGTAGTCGCTGCCCCTGCGCGTATTGGAAATGAGCGTGTTGCCCGTGCGCCTGCACCACGCGCCGATGTCGCCGGCAAAGCCCGGGTCGGATGCGGACACCTCCATGACCTCCCCTGCCTTCATCTCGCGCATGGTCTCGAACACCTTCATGATGGGACCGGGGCACTGCATGCCGCTGCAGTCGACGCGCATGCTCGCGACGGGGATGTCCTTTGCTTCCATATGGCCGCTGTCCGCGACGGGCGCTGCGTTGGAAATGCTCATATTCTCCTCCTGAAAATGCGTGGATTGGTAAAAGCGCGTGCCGGCGGGATAGAGCAGCACGTCGGTGAAGCCGCTGTTCATCAAAATGCGTGCGGCGTTGTAACTGCGCACACCGATAGCGCAGAATGTGATGATGGTCTTGGATTTATCCAGCTCCTTGAGCCTGCCGCGAAGCTGCCCGAGGGGGATGTGCACGGCGTTGGGCAGGGAATACGCAAGAAGCTCCGCGTCCTCGCGCACGTCGAGCAATACGGCTTTGGGGTTCTTCTCTACCGCGTCCCAGGAAGCAAAGCGCACGAGGCCGGAGAGCACGTTGCCCGCGACGAAGCCCGCCATGTTGACGGGATCCTTTGCCGAGGAATACGGCGGCGCGTAGGCGAGCTCGAGCTTTTCAAGTTCATCCACGCCCGCATTGAGGCGCATGGCGGTTGCGATGACATCTATGCGCTTGTCCACCCCGTCCCTGCCCACGATCTGCGCGCCGAAGAGCTTTTTGCCGTCCGTTGAGAACAAGAGCTTGAGCGTGAGCGGAGTCGCGCCCGGATAATAGCCGGCGTGTGAGTTCTGCGTGATGGTGACGCTCTCATAGTCTTTTCCCTTGACGAGGCCGCGCTTTACGAGCGTCTTTTCGTTCGCGCCCGTGCTCGCGGCTGTGAGCTCGAACACCTTGGCGATGGCTGAACCCTGCGTGCCCTCGTATGCTTCCTCCGCGCCCATGATATTGTCCGCGGCGATGCGCCCCTGCTTATTGGCGGGGCCTGCGAGAGGAACCATGGCGCGTTCTCTGGAGACGAAATCCTCAACCTCAATCACATCGCCCACGGCGTAGATATTAGGGTCGGAGGTCCTGAGGCACTCGTCCACGACCACGCCGCCGCGCGCATTGAGGGCAAGCCCGGCGGCCTTGGCGATTTCGCTGTTGGGTTTTACGCCGATGGCGAGTATAACAAGCTCCGCCTCGACGACCTTGCCGCTCCGAAGCACGACGTCCACGCGCTCCCCCTTATCTTCGAAGGAGGCGACGCCGTCGCCTAAGTGGAGCGCGACGCCGCTCGCGGCAATGTTCTCATGCAGAAGCTGCGCCATCTCGTAATCGAGCGGTGCCATGACTTGATCGAGCATTTCTATAACGGAAACCTTGAGCCCTGCGAGGTGCAGGTTTTCCGCCATCTCGAGGCCGATAAAGCCGCCGCCGATAACTGCCGCACGCTTTACGTTGCCCTCGCGCACGAGCGCGCGGATGCCGTCCGTATCCGGTACGGTCCAAAGCGTGCGCACGCGCGCGGACTCAATGCCGGGGATCGGCGGCCTGAGCGGCGACGAGCCGGTCGCGAGCACAAGACTGTCGTAGTCTTCCTCGTAGGTTTCGTCGGTGTCGAGCCGCTTTACAACGACCTTTTTGTTTGCACGGTCGATGGATACGGCCTCGTTCTTCACGCGCACATCCACGTTGTACTTCTGCCGCATGGCCGCGGGTGTCTGCAGCAGCAGCGCAGCGCGCGACTTGATCACGTCCCCGACGTGATACGGAAGCCCGCAGTTGGCGTAGGAGATGTATTCCCCGCGCTCGAGCATGACGATCTCGACGTTTTCGTCGAGCCGCCTGAGACGCGCCGCGCAGCTCGCGCCGCCCGCGACGCCGCCGATGATGACGACCTTTCGCATGGATATTTCCTCCGGTTTGTTAGATATTTCACAATCATGCCAGCGCGTTGCGCGCCCGATGCAGCTTCAGTTTAGCCGAAAGCGTCGCGCATTACAGTGACAATATCACACTGAACGATAAAAAACGGGCCTTCGGCTGTACCGAAAGCCCGGCGCTTGGCGGTCACTCAATAGTTTTCTTGATGCACCTCGAAGTAGGCGTTGCCGTGGCTGCACACCGGGCAGACCTCGGGCGCTTTTTTGCCCATCACAAGATGCCCGCAGACGCGGCACTCCCACATGGTTTCCTCGCTCTTCTCGAACACCTTTTGCATCTCAACGTTCTTCAAAAGCGCGCGGTAGCGCTCCTCATGCGCCTTTTCGATGGCGCCCACGCGGCGAAGGCGCATGGCAAGCGCGGGAAAACCCTCCTGCTCGGCATCCTTTGCGAAGCGCTCGTACATATCCGTCCACTCGTAGTTCTCTCCTAAAGCTGCGGCTAGCAGGTTTTCGGCAGTATTGCCAAGGTGGCCGAGCTCCTCGAACCAGATCTGCGCGTGCTCCTGCTCGTTGCGCGCGGTCTTGAGGAAGATTTCGCTGATCTGGTCATACCCCTCGCGCGCGGCAACCTGTGCAAAGTAGGTGTACTTGTTGCGCGCCTGGCTCTCGCCCGCGAAGGCGGCCTCAAGATTCTTCTCGGTCTTGGTGCCTGCGTAGGGATTCTTCTTTTCAGCCTACTCCTCGAGCTTGACGAACTTGCTCGCGGGCGCCTTGCAGCGCGGGCAGATGAAGTCCTCGGGCAGAGACCCCTCGTGAACGTAACCGCAGATCGTGCATTTCCACTTTTCCATTTCATTACCCTCCGTATGTTCATTTACTTTGATATTGTTGAGAAGCTTTTCCAATTCTTCGGCCGGGAATCCCTCATCGCGCTCAAACGCGCGAAGCGAAAGCAGGAACTCATGCGCGTTGGCGCTCTGCGGCAGCATGTAGCCAGCCTCGCGAATCAAGTCCTCGGCCATGAGGCGGTTGGATTTCTCGAGCGCGACGGCCAGCCGGTCGGGCAGCGCTGCGGCAATACCCTCCTGTGCGCCCTTGCTCGAGAAAAGCGTGCGAAGCGCCGCTTTGACGGCATCCGTTTTTGCCTGCTGGGGCGGAAGCTCCGCGGGCACCATGGAGATCGCCCCCGAGGGGCAGGCCTGGGCGCAGTCGCCGCAGCCGATGCATTTGTTAACGTCTATAACGCTGTTCTCTGTATCCGTCGCGCCGGAGGGGCAGACGTAGAGACACAGGCAGTCCTTCGTGCAAAGGCGGATGTTCCGCACCGCGTATTTTTTCGCCATAACCTTTACCTCCCCTCGACACTTTCGAATTTCCAGCCCGGCACCTTGCA
>JAPXSN010000005.1:0-17247 GCA_033813015.1 Clostridia bacterium
CCGATGTTGCTGCGCGCGTATTGCGCGAAGCCCTCCCCGCTCTTGTAAAACGCGCGGCATGCGCCCTTGACTGTCCGCTCCTTATCCGTGATGACGGCGGGCACGTTAAAAAAGCCGCAGACGGCATCTGCCGCGGCATCAAGGGATTTGGAATCGAAATAAAGATGAAAGAGCTCCGCCTGGATTTTTTGATAAGCCTCGGTTTTCCCTTCCTGGATCCGCCTGGAGACATGCTCGGAGATATCGGCAAACCTGTGCTTCCATGGGATGGTGAAAACCGGCAGGCCCACGCTTTGCGCGTAATCCAAAACGCGCTTGGGCATGCAGAACTGCGGATCGCGGAAGGCGAGCAGTATCGCGGCAGCGCGTGCGCTTGCGACGTCGCCAACCAGGCGCTCCAGCATATCCGGATCGCCGCCGCAGCCGATCGCGGTCGAAAGAACAAGCTCGTTTGGTCGGATAAAGCCGTCCACGGGAAGTTCCTGCACCGATACGGATTCGAGAGGGATGGCTGAAAAATCCCTCTTTGCGGTCAGCAGCTTGATTTCCGGGACAGAATGATCCGTGAGAAAATCGAATAACGTATACTGCATAGCGCCTCACTAATCCATATCAGCTTAGAACTCAGCACTCAGCCTATCGACCATGAGCCATATACATCATATGGTACGATTCATAAAAAATCAATCGTCCTCTCGAGCGCACTGCGCGGCCATATAAAGGAAATGGAGCGATAGCGACATGACGCAACAAAGAAGCAAAGCGCCCCGACTTCGGGCCAACTCAGCCCGAAGCGGCAGGGTTTGGGGCTGGCCTCAACAAGCTATTTTTAGTGATTTGACCGCAGGGGAATGATAAAAAATGTGCAAATGCAGCCACGGTCGCCCTGCTTGCCGCTTTATCATTTGCCGTTAAATGCTCCCCTTTTTATGCCGCTTATTCCGTAATAAACTATCTGTATGATAAACTCTGCCATCTGCGCCGATGTTTCATTCGCACCGTCATTCAACCATTTTTGCAGCATACTGATCGTCCCGGTGAAGCCAAATATCTTGATATACTCCTGTGTTCTTAAATCAAACGATTGGTTTTGCTGTGATGATATAATCTGCGCCAACTCAACTAAATCCTTTTGGAAGGCAAAGTCACAGTTTTCGCTGAGCAGTGCCTTAAACAGCTCTACGTTTTCTTTCACATAGTCCAAGACTCTTGTTAAAACCTGAATGGATATGGGGCGCTCATCACTTAAATCTTGTTTGCTGAGATGTTTATTCAGTTTGTCCAGGACTTCCTGTTCAACCTTATTCAGAAGGTCGTATTGATCGGTATAATGCACATAAAAAGTGCTGCGATTAATTCCCGCAACTTCACATATCGCCCTAATAGAAATCTTGGCTATATGCTGTTCTTGCATCAATTGCACCAAAGCGTTTTTGAGCAGATTCCGTGTCAGCCTGACCCGCTGATCCATTTTTTTATTTTCCATACGTTCCCACCTCGTTTTTCCGTAATCCATCAATATTGATTTCAGTTGTCGGACATCGCGCCATTTTGTGCAGCACTGATGGTTGTAGGCCAACATCATGTCTATTATAATATAACGCGGTACAGTTTTCAACGCACGATTAGGAGGATTCTTATGGATCGATTTTCAAATATGATTATCCGGCATAAAAAAACGGTTATTATCATATGTGTCGCCGTCACGCTGGTGTGTCTATCTCTCATGTTTTTTGTGGATGTCAATTATAACATGGTTGACTACCTGCCGCCGGACGCACAATCTACCGTGGCGCTCGATATCATGAACGACGAATTCACAGAATCCATGTCAAATGCAAGCGCTATGATCAATAACGTCTCTCTTACGGAGGCGTTGGAATATAAGCAAAAGCTGGCGTCCATCAATGGTGTCACGCAGGTCATATGGCTTGATGATATGATGGACATTAAACAGCCTCTTGAAATGGGCGATGCGGATACGATCGAGGGCTTCTATAAAGAAGGCCGTGCTTTGTTCTCGCTCACAATCGCCAAAGGGATGGAAAAAGAAGCCTGCAACGACATATGGAATCTGATTGGCGACGATAACGCGCTTACAGGCGAAGCTCCCTCCTTGGTGTTTGTCCAGCAAACAACGACGTCTACCGTCATAAAAGCGATGGCGATTTTACTGCCCGTCATTATTTTCATATTGATTTTGTCAACGACGTCCTGGCTTGAGCCGCTGCTGTTTCTCCTTGCGATTGGCATCTCCATCGTTATCAATATGGGAACCAATATTATCTTTGGCGAAATATCCTTTATGACAAATTCGATAAGTCCCATTTTACAATTGGCCTGTTCACTGGATTATGCCGTTTTTCTGCTTCACAGTTTCCAGGATAACAGAAAAAAATACGCCAATGTTGAAGACGCGATGCGGCATGCTATAAGAGAGTCCATGTCAACCGTGGCAGCCAGCGCGGCGACCACTCTGTTTGGCTTCTTAGCTCTTTTATTTATGAACTTCAGAATAGGAGCCGATTTGGGCATCAATCTGGCGAAGGGTATTATTTTCAGCTTTATTTCGGTTATGGTTTTCCTTCCGGCACTCATCCTCTGCATTTATCGGACGATTGA
This sequence comes from Clostridia bacterium, assembly GCA_033813015.1. Taxonomy (GTDB): domain Bacteria; phylum Bacillota; class Clostridia; order Christensenellales; family CAG-138; genus Phil1. Next base: position 2,623 of record JAPXSN010000005.1, read on the forward strand.
TAAAACACAGCACAAAGCTTTTCTGCCCGGCTTTGGGAACGTCAACAGGGTGCTGTCGAAAATTGCCATCCCGGCGGTTATTATCATTTCTGTTATGATGGTGCCCGCCTTGTTAGGGCAAAGCCGCACCGACTTTCTCTATGGAAATGAGACGATAGACCCCAATACACGTTATGGCAGAGATACTGTTGCGATTGAGGAGGAATTTGGCAAATCCACCGTCATGGCATTATTGATCCCCCGAGGCGATGTAGCCAAAGAACAGTCTTTGTGCGAAGAGCTTAAGCAGCTTGACCATATAACAGGCGTCGTGTCATACGCCACAAGCGTGGGGGCGTTCATACCCAGCGAATATCTTGATGAGGACATAACAGAACAGTTTTACTCGGAAAACTACGCCCGCATTATCGTATATACGGATACGCCCGCGGAAGGCGATATTGCGTTCAAAACCGTGGAGAGTATCAATGAAAAAACGAAAGCGCATTATGGGCAGGGTTTTTACACGCTCGGTCAAAGCGCCAATTTATATGACATGAAAAATATTGTGCAGAAAGATAACGTGGTTGTTAATCTGATTGCAGTTGCCGCTATTTTTATTGTGTTGCTGGCAACGTTCAAATCGGCAATATTGCCATTTATGCTGGTGCTAACCATTGAGGCCGGTATCTGGATCAATCTGGCCATCCCCTATTTTAACGGCACTCCGATTAACTTTCTGGGTTATTTGGTAATAAGCACGTTGCAACTGGGGGCAACAGTAGACTATGCCATCTTGTTGACAACCACTTATTTGAGAAACCGAAAGCAGCTACCCAAACGTGAAGCTATCAGCGTGTCTCTTGGCGGATCGTTCAAATCCATACTCGTCTCGGCGCTCACTCTTTCCACGGCCGGATTTACGCTGTATGTTACGTCATCAAACAGCGCTATTGCCGATATAGGCTTGTTGCTCGGGCGGGGGACATTGCTCTCTTTCGTGATGGTGGTATGCTTTCTTCCCACCTTGTTGGTCGTGTTTGATAAAGCGATTGAAAAGGCCACCTTCAAGACAGAGTTTTTTCACCATTCTTAAATTACAGGGAGGTAGATATAATGAAATCTAAAATATTCAAATCCGTTTTGTCCATTGGCTTGGCCGCAATATTATTGCTCACTTCGGCAAGCCTGTCGTTTGCTGCCGGCGGAAGCACGGTTTCCGGCTCTGCCGCCGCCGTTTCGGGCAACGCCGCGATTAAGGGCAAGGATGAGGTTATTTACGCTATCCTCGCGTGGGACGGCAGCGTCCGTGCCATGTACGCCATCAACCACTTCGCGATTGCCGAGGCGGGAAGCATCACGGACTTCGGCGATTATACGTCGGTCGAAAATTTGACGGATACGGCACCGATGGCGCATAACGACGATGCCGTTACCGTTCAAACCAACGCGGAAAATTTCTACTATCAGGGGAATATGGCAGGGGCGGAGTTGCCGTGGATATTTGATATAGGGTATTCTCTGGACGGCGTTGACATTGCGCCGCAGGAGCTTGCCGGGAAATCCGGTGTGCTTGATATTCATGTTGCGACCAAACAAAACACCTCCATTAACCCTGTTTTTTATGACAATTATATGCTGCAAATCTCCATAACGCTGGATACCGAGAAATGCAGCGACATCAATGCGCCGGGCGCTACGCTCGCCAGCGCGGGCAAAAACAAAATAATCGCATATACGGTAATGCCGGGCAAGGATGCGAATATTCTTCTAAGCGCAACAGTCAAGGACTTTACCATGACCGGAATTGACATTTCCGCCATACCCTTCTCCATGAGCATCGAAAAGCCGGACACGGACAGCATGATCAATGATTTTACCGATTTGTCCGATGCGATATCCGATTTGAATGACGGTGTGGGTGACCTTCTGGATGGCGTAGCCGATCTGCAATCCGGATCAGATCAATTGCAAGATGGTTCCTCCGACATCAAGCAGGGGCTGGAGCAGCTGAGCGGCAATTCCGGACAGCTCATTGATGCCTCTAAGCAGATCAAAGATGCCTTGTCACAAATCTCATCTTCTCTGAGCGGCGGCTTGGGGGGAGATTTGGGCGATATGGCACAGCTCCCGCTGGCATTGGCGCAGTTGGCTCAAGGCTTGCGCGACATATCAGCCGGGCTGACCGGCCTAAAAGACGGTTTTACGCCAGCCTACACGGCGCTGGACGGTGCGATGCAGAATATTCCGGACGCGCCGATCGACCCGGCGAGTATAGCGGCGCTCTACACGGGCGATCCCGGCCATGATGCTGTAGTCGCCGCGCTCGTAGATTCCTATGTAGCGGCGCAAACCGCCAAGGGCACGTACAACAGCGTAAAGGCCGCTTTTGACGCCGTGGGGCCTACCCTTGACACGCTGACCGGCAGCATTTCGAGCATTGCCGATGCGCTGGATCAGATGTCGGAGGAGATAAGCCCGGCGCTCTCCGATTTTATGTCTCAAATGCAGCAACTCGCGGACGGGTTAACGCAATTATCGGATAACTATGGAGATTTCCATAACGGGTTGACTGATTATATGAGCGGCCTGAATGACCTGACGAATGGATATGAGGATTTTCACTCGGGCGTTTCGGCTTTGAGCAGCGGCGTGGGCGAGTTGTATGACGGTGTGGAAGATCTGCACGACGGCACCACCGAACTACATGATGAAACGGCTAAATTGCCGGACACAATACAATCCGAAATTGATGATATGCTGGATCAGTATACAAGCTCGGACTTTGAGCCGACTTCTTTCACCTCGCCCAAAAACAACCATACTGATCTGGTTCAATTTGTGTTGAAATGCGACGGGGTTGAAAAGCCGGAAGAAACGAAGGGTGCAGAGGCCGAGGCCGGCCTAGAAACATTCTGGGATAGGTTGATCGCGCTGTTTACAGGCAAAAAGGATGACTGAGTATTCCGTTGTAGCCGGAAGAAAATAATTTGCCGTCTTGTGCGTTATTGTTCGCCGCAAGATGAGCGAACAGGAAGATCGAATCGTATCGCCGAGGAACTAAATTGACAGACATGGAGGTTCATACCGATGCAGGAGGTGAAATCAATGTCCGGGCAAACATATGTAAACGAAATCAAAGGGAAGCTCTTCAACCCGGATGAGCTGCACGCCATCGCAAAAGCAGCAATCGGGCTTGAACGAACAACAGCGTGCGATCAGATCGTGGCTGACTTGAAGCGGAAATACCCGAAGCACATTCATGACGATTTGCCGTGGATTTTCAACAATGCAGGCGGCGCCATGGGCCAGATGAAAATACTCCACGTTTCACTTTCCGAGTATGTCATTTTGTTCGGTACGCCGATCGGAACTGAAGGACATTCCGGGCGCTACAACGCCGAGGTCTTTGATTTTGTTTTCGACGGAGAAATGTGGTGCTACCACGAAGGCAGTTTGAACCGCACCGTTTATAAACCGGGGGATGCCGCATACCTAAAGCGCAAGCAAACGAAAGGTTACAAGGTACAGGATAGCGCGTTTATGCTTGAGTATGCCAGAGGAAATATCCCCAGCATGCTCAGGTTCGGGCTTGCCGACACTGTTTATAGCACCGTGGATTCGCGGACTTTTTGGGGGACAATTGGCAGAAGCGGAAGACTTATAGTCTCCGAGCTGCTGAAAGGGAAAATCTGAAACGCTAGATTGCTGTGGGCGGGCAACTGTTTGGTTTACTACATGAATCCGCGTAAACCACTGATTTGCGTGATCGATGCATTTGCCTGCCCTTTCTTCGGCAATGCCGGCCTGTTGATTTAAGAAGCAGAGGGATTTACATGCACCATGCAGTGCTTGACCTTTGGAAACTGCGTTTCAATCACATCATGCACCCGGTGTGCGGTTTCATGCGCTTCATTCAGCGTGGCGTCGCGATGCATGCTGATTTCCACGTCCATATAAATTCTATCGCCAAAAAGCCTTGTTTTAATCTGATCAACCGCCACCACAGACTCCTGCATAAGTATGACTGCGCGTATTTCTTCAATAAACGAATCATCACAAGCTCTATCGGTCATCTTCCCTACAGCGTTTCGGAAAATGCTGATTGCCGCCTTTAGAATAAACAGGCATGTAATCACAGACGCTATGGGGTCAAGGACGGGAACGCCGAGCCGCGCACCGAGAATGCCCGCAAAGGTTCCGATGGAAGATAACGCATCCGACCGGTGATGCCATGCTCCGGCCAGCAATATGCTGGAATCTATTTTTTTAGCCGCCGCCCGAGTATACCAATACATACCTTCTTTTACGACAATCGTTACAACTGCCGCCACGAGCGCTAAGACGCCGGGAGCGGAAAGGGTTTCGCTTTTTGCAGATAGTATTTTAAGTACGCCGGCCCAGCCAATAGCTATGCCCGTGGCAAACACGATGATCGATAATATAATGGCGGCAACGGATTCAAATCGATCATGGCCATATGGATGCTCTTTGTCTGCCTCTTTACTCGCCATCTTTACACCGACTATTACGATCAGCGTGCTAAATATATCCGAAAAAGACTCCGCAGCATCTGAGAGCATTGCCGCCGAATGTGCAAAAAGGCCTGCGAAAAGCTTAAAGGTCGAAAGTAGCGCATTGCCGATCATACAATTCGTAGACACCCTTACGGAAACTTTTTCTCTGTTTTTATCCATTGCCATTACCTTCTATCGTCCTCATGTTTGCCGGCCTACAGCCGCTTAGGATAACAAAAAACACACCCGCGGGAACATACTACTGTCCCGCAGGTGTGCAATAACCTCAACCTGCTGCCGCATTGCGGCCCGGCTCTATGACCCGTATGGGTTCATTCGCCTGCTCAGTTTGTACTGTTGGTCCACGCCCGATCATGACAAGGGACGGGGATGCGGTGCAAAGAGTTTTTTTATTTTATCATATGTAAAATAACATGTCAAGATCTCAGCCTGCGTCAAAAGGGAAAGATCACAAAGTAAAGATCGCGCCCCCGCCATTAAGGCACTAATAAAACATGCCGTTATGCTCCGCGGCATCTGCTATGGCCCGAGTCGGATGGATCGTGCCGCGCGGATGCTGGGGCGGGGCATAGATAGAATACAGCTTTATCGGTCTCCTGCCTATGTTGATCAGATTATGCCATGCCCCGGCAGGGATAATGAACGCATAATCTTTGCCCACGCAGGTTTGGAAATCCAGCCTGTTTTTTGCGTCCCCCATTCTCACTAGGCCATGGCCGTCTTCAATGCGGATGAATTGATCCAAATTTGGATGCATCTCCAAACCGATATCTCCTCCAACGGCTATGCACATCAGGGTAAGCTGTAAATGACATCCCGTCCACAGGGCCCTTCGGAAACAATTGTTATTGATCGTGGCCTGTTCAATATTCACTGCAAACGGCTCCGGCCCATAATCTGCGCAGCCCGAATGGAAACAACATTGACCTTGGCGGTACCCTTGGGCAAACACGTTTGGTTGGTACGGATGATTGCGGTACAAGTTGCCCCACCTCCACAATGTTTTTGTTATCATCGTATGCGGGCGGGCGGCGAAGTGTCAAACCCCTCAAAGAAGCTCGATGTATTGGGAAGTATACCGTATCAAGCCATCCCCCCTCATTTTCGCAAGCTCCCTGGATAATGATGTGCGCTGGACGCCAATCCTTTCGGCCCATGCTTTTTTGGTTATGCCAAGATAGATTTGATTGGAATTTTGTTTTTTACGCTCATATTCGAGATAATTCATCACACATTCCCGTATGGTTCTGTTGGCATAGTGTTTAATGCGGTCTCCGAGGATGGTTGCGTGATCGCAGACAAACTCCAGATAGCTCTTCAAAAAATCATGGTTGTCAGAGAAAAGCTCAAACAGCCGCCCTTTGCTTATTTCTAAAACGACAGTGGGCTCTTTTGCGGTGATCGTCATGGGATAATGCGGATTTTTTGAAAACAATAAGTTGCCGCCAAGAATTTCGTCGGCGTAAAATTCCGCAATGGCCATTAGATTTCCCGATTCATCAATGTGTTCAACGGCCACCTTGCCGGAAAGAATAATTTCCAACTTTACACATGCCTCGCCTACAAAATGAACGATGTTGTTTTTGCCATAGGTGCTTATTTTGAAGTTTCCGTCCATAAAGCAGGAATTGATATCCTCAACGGATACGGAGCGCAAGGGAGCGCAATTCTCTAAAAGGTTTGTATGCTTCAGCGTATATCACCCCTTCAAAAAGTTACCGTGGTAACACCATTTCTCTTATTATATCGGTATACTCAAAGCATTACCACTCGGGAGGTGCGCTTACATGAAGTATATTCCGACAATCATTCGGCTTTTATTCCTGGCACTGTTCGTATTTCTTCTCGCTGTCGGCAAGACCATGCTGTGGCTTGGGCTGTTTGCTGTCAGCCTTTTAGCCGCGCTGCTTTTCGGAAGGGTTTATTGCGGATATGCATGCCCCATGAACACGCTGATGATACCGGCAGAATGGATTTCAAAGAAACTGAAAATACAGACATTGAAAACACCCAAATGGCTGAATGGCGGATATTTTGCATGGATTGCCCTGGCTGTCAGCATCGCAATCACGATTGTGATGAAAAAGTTGTTGCATATCGATTTGCCGATACTGCCTATATGGCTGGCGGTTGCGATCGTCGTTACCTTCCTATACGGGCCTGCGGTATTCCACAACCTGATATGCCCGTTCGGAGCGCTCCAAAAAACGCTCGGCCGATTTGCGAGGAAGTCAAAGAAAGTTGACTTATCGGCTTGCATCGGATGCAAAGCATGTGAAAAAGCCTGTCCGTCGGACGCGATAGCGGTTATGGGGGAGGAGAAAAAAGCCGTTATTAGCACCGCGTTATGCCATCAATGTACGAACTGCCAGCGGGTTTGCCCGACGCATTCTATTCATTATAAATAAATGCTTCGCCTGGGTGCAATTTCATTGGCTTAAGAGAGGCGATATGGTAAAATCAGGACCTGAGAGCGGTTTCATAACCAAACGTGTCGGGAGGTCTATGGCGCGGCAGATTAACCTTTCGAAGCCGCGTATATCTTTTCCCGTGTGATTAAATCAAATCTTTAGCGCGAAACAATGATATACTATGCTCATAAAGCAAAATATGAATGTAGGGAGCGAAAAAAATGCCAAATAAGCAGATATTCAATGAGGCAAAGGCTACATATATGAAGACATTGAAGCAGTACGTGCCGGTTGTAGCGAGGGTTCATGGGCAGAATCACCCCGAGTTCCATGAAGTTCATGCGTTGTTTGATGCGATCAATCGAAAAATAAAGGAGGCCGGGTCGGAAAGACCTGAGCTAAGCGAAGAATTTTCCAGCCTGCGGGAGATTACAAACAATTACACGGTTCCGGGCGATGTGTGTGAAAGCTATGAAGCCGTTTACACCATGCTGGCGGAGCTGGATAAAGCCTATCGGGCATAATCGGAAACGAAACGGGAAAAGGGTGCTGAAGTGCAGAGATTTATACTTGGCAAGAAAAACCATATCACATTAATCGGCGCTATTTTAATTGTCGTTGGATATACCGGCGCGCTGGGTTTCAAAAATGAAATGGTGGCTGTTTGGAGTTTTGCTACCGCCTCCGTTTTGAGCGTTGCGCCCATTGCCATCCAAGCGTATCAGGCGCTAAGATTCAAGGTCGTCAGCATTGATTTATTGGTTACCATCGCCGTCGCCGGCGCGTTTTTTATCAAAAACTTCGAAGAATCTGCCATTGTCACATTCCTGTTTTTGTTCGGCGCGTTTTTAGAGCAGCGCACGCTGAATAAAACGCGCTCAGCTATCAAAGAGCTCACGGAAATGGCGCCGGAAAGCGCGCTAAAACAAATGGCGGATGGGGAATTTGAAGAAGTTGAAGTGGATGAGGTGGATGTTGGAGACATCCTGTTGGTGAAAACCGGCGCGAAAATACCCGTTGACGGTACCGTTCTGTCCGGTGAAGGCAGCATCAACGAAGCCAGTATTACAGGGGAATCCCTGCCCGTTTCAAAGGAAGCGGGGGCGAATGTGTTCGCAGGCACAATACTGGACAACGGAACCATTCAAATTGTCGCTGACCGCGTAGGCGAGGACACTACCTTCGGTAAAATCATTGAGTTGGTGGAGGAAGCGCAGGATTCCAAATCAGAGGCCGAGCGTTTCATAGACCGTTTCGCGAAATACTACACACCGGCCGTTCTTCTTCTGGGCATACTCGTCTGGGTGTTTTCTCAAGACCTGGAACTCGCCATCACCATTCTCGTTCTTGGATGCCCCGGCGCCTTGGTGATCGGCGTCCCCGTATCCAATGTGGCCGGCATAGGAAACGGCGCCCGCCACGGCGTATTGCTAAAAGGCAGTGAAGTCATTGGTGATTTCAGCAGGCTTGATACCATGGTGTTTGACAAAACAGGCACATTAACCGTAGGAAATCCGTCGGTTGCGGAAAAGGAGTATTATGGGAACCATATAGATGAAGCGCTAGGGTATCTGGCGAGCGTGGAGCGCGAATCCGATCACCCGCTGGCCAAAGCCGTGTTGGAAGAGATTGGCGAAACGGCATTCTCGCCGGTGGAAAATACCGAGGTTGTTAAGGGCGGCGGAATTGCAGCCAATGTCAATGGGCACAGGATCGCCGTGGGGAATGTGTCCTTACTGGCACGAGAAGGCGTTGAGCTAAGCGAACAGGCGAAAACCGACATTGCCCGCTTTGAAAGAAACGGCAGCTCTCTTGTATTGACCAGCGTCGACGGGGCTCTGAAAATTTTGATGGGGGTACGTGACCAAATACGTCCCGGCGTGAAGGAAGACCTGCGCAAACTCAAGAAGTTGGGCGTAAAGAACCTTGTGATGCTCTCGGGCGACAACCAGGGAACGGTGGATGCGGTGAGCCGGGAGCTTGGTTTGACCGAAGCCCGCGGCAACATGCTGCCGGAAGATAAGTCGACGTATATCAAGAAGCTGATTGAAGAAGAAAAACAAATCGTCGCCTTCGTTGGGGATGGTGTGAATGATAGCCCCTCGTTGGCTTTAGCGCATATCGGCATCGCCATGGGCAGCGGTACGGACGTAGCCATTGAGACGTCCGACGTTGTCCTAATGAATTCGGACTTTAGCCGCTTGCCCCATGCGCTTGGGCTGACAAAAGCCACAGCTCGAAATATGAAGCAAAACATTATGATTGCCGTAGGCGTGGTGCTATTTCTGCTTGCCAGCGTGTTTTTCAGCGAATGGATGAATATGTCCATCGGCATGCTGGTACACGAAGCCAGCATTCTGGTGGTCATTCTAAACGGTATGAGGCTGTTGCGATATCAATTGAGGAAATAATAATCACAATAGAGAAGGAGATCACAAAATGCAAAAAGCAACCATCCAATTAGGAACATTGACTTGTCCGTCTTGTGCCCAAAAGATCGAAAACGCAACAAAATCTTTAGGCGGCGTTGAAAAAGAAAGCGTGAAGGTGCTATTCAATTCCAGCAAAGTCAAGTTTGACTTTGATGAGGAAAAGCTGTCGGTGCAAGACGTGGAAAAAGCCATCACCGCCCTTGGCTACGAAGTGAAGAAAACGCAAGTTAAGGCGGAATAGGGCGTACCTCGACTTCTGTGCAGCCGGTAAACCATGCTGTAAAAAGGAGCAAAATCATAAATGGCGGCAGCGGATCGGTTCGTTCTGTCGTCTGGTGGGAACACGGATTTGGACGGTATCGCACCGCAGGATCGGACGAATCATGAAGAAACGCGGCTTGGTTTCTGCCTATGCGCGCAAGAAATACCGCATGCATTCCTGCAAAAGCAATGAAGCGGCAACCTCCAACCCTTTGGGCAGAAACGTCAACGGCCAGCAGCCGGGGGCCTGCGCTGCCAGCGATTTGACAGATGTCCGTGCGGGAACGAAATGCTCGTACGTCTGCATTCTGCTGGAGCTAGGAGCTCGCGAGATCATCGGCTGCGGCGCCGATGCTTACAAAAATGCGGAGTGGGTACACAAGGCATTGTCTGCGGTAAAAGGCAATCTCTTTGACATTCACATGTTTCATACGGATCGCGGAAGCGAATTCGACAACGTGCTCATTGACGGACTGCTTGAAAGCTTGCAGATCCACCGCCCTCTGAGCATGAAAGTATGTCCTTACGATAATGCCGTGGCTGAATCGACATTCAAAAGGATCAAAGCGGAGTTTGTTTTCTGCCATCGTTTCGATACGCTTGACCAGCTTCAATTGGAACTGGCGGACTATGTGCATTGTTTCAACAACATACGCCTACATAGTACGCCGAGCTATCTGTCACCGGTGGAATTTAAGAGATTCCGCAGCTTATAATTGTTGTCCGATTTACTGATGACGATCCACAAAAGAGCCCGTACCTTATAATTTTTGTCCGATTTACTGTTGACGATCCAAGATAGACTAAACAACATATCAAAACATGTACATAGGGAGGTATTACATGACTGAATTGGAAAAACTGGACGCAGGACTGGAATATGATTTCTGGGATGCAGAAGTGAACGCAAGAAAACTGAATGCAATCGAGGGCTGCAAGAAGCTAAATGCAGCGGATCCTGGAAAAGAAGGTGCAATCATGGAAATACTGAAAGATTTCCTTGGCTCTGTGGGAGAGAACTCTACAATTCTCCCTGTTTTCAATTGCGATTATGGAAAGAATATTTATATAGGAAAACAGTTTTTAGCCAACTATAACGTGACCATTTTGGATATTGCGCCAGTGCATATCGGCGATTATGTAATGATTGGACCGAACACACTGATATCAACTGTAAATCATCCGTTAACACCAATGGGAAGAAGAAAACATATTGGGATTGCAAAGCCAGTGACCATTGGAAATGATGTTTGGATTGGCGGAAACGTAACAATATTGCCTGGCGTGAACATTGGAAATAATGTTGTGATTGCTGCAGGAGCAGTAGTAACAAAGGATATTCCGGGCAACTGCCTTGTTGGAGGTGTTCCGGCAAAGGTAATCAAAGAAATAGAGAATGATGTGGAAAATTATAAAGATTAAAACATCACAAATTGCATGTGCAAGTTGCGACTTTTGGATCAATCCCGCATTCTATGTAAACGGCAAACGATGGTGGAAAACGAAGCGAAATTTTTAATGGCAGCAGCGAACTGGTTCGTTGCCGCCTTGTGTGCCAGATAACGCCAACGGGGCGGTTGTCAAGGGCGGCGCTACCGCATGGTTGCTATTTTCCCGCGACTCCGGTGATGATTATTCACCCTTCGGCCCCAGCCCTAATTCCTCCATCCGACCCCGCATGCCGCGGATGACGAGCTCCATGACCTCTTCGAGCGGCATCCCAAGCATGTCGCAGCCCTGCTGGATGACCTCGCGGCTGCATTTGGCGGCGAATTTCTTATCCTTAAACTTCTTTTTGAGGCTCGACACCTCGAGGTCGCTGAGTCCCGTGGGGCGCATGAGGCTTGCCGCCTGCACGATGCCCGTGAGCTCATCCACCGTAAAGAGGCTCTTCTCAAGGTTGGTTTGGGGGACGACGTCGTTGTGCAGCCCGTAGCCGTGCGAGAGTATCGCGCGGATGTCCTGCTCGTCGATGCTTTCGCCTTCGAGCAGGGCGCGCGCGTGGTTGAGGTGCTCCTCGGGATATTTCTCGTAATCCACGTCGTGCAGATAGCCTATGGCCTCCCAATGCGCCTTATCCTCGCAGAAATGCTCCGCCATCGCGCCCATCGCGGAGGAAACCGCGAGCGCGTGCAAAAGAAGGTGCGGCTCCGTCACATTCTTTTCAATGAGCAGCTTAGCCTGATCCATCGTCAACGCCGGCATAAAAAACACCTCTCTTGTGCTCGCAATCGGGGGACGATCCCCCTGCTCTGTTGAGAGGTATTATAGCAAACCAGGCCGAATGATGCAATCGCGGCGGGAATTTGATCGCCGCCGCCTGTGCGCCCTCCTCGGCGATCGGCTCGCTGATGGTTACCAAGCGGAAGCCCGCGCCCATGAGCTCCGGGATGATGATCCGCTTGGCCTTGGCGGTCGTGTCCTGCTGGTCGTGCATGAGGATTACGCAGCCCTCTTTCGCCTGTGCGAGCACCTTTCTCGCCAGCTTCTCAGGGTCTTTCATCTGCCGGCCTCCGGTGTCGATGGTCCAGAGCACGAGAGGATAGGGGACGGTTCTGCGCACCGTATCGTTGAAGTAGCCAAACGGCGGACGCACCACCGCCGCGGCGTGACCGAGCACGCGCTCGAGCTCCCTGTTGGTGTTTTCGATCTCGGCTAAACACTGTTCGCTTGAAAGCGCCGTCAGGTTCGCATGGGACCAGGTGTGATTGCCGACCTCGCAGCCGAGCATCTCCATGCGTACGATTGCGTCCTCACAGCCCTTGGCGCGGCTCCCGAGCACGAAAAACGTCGCCCTCACGCCGTATTCCCCGAGCACATCCAATATTTCCTCTGTCACCTCAGGATATGGCCCGTCGTCGAGCGTCAGCGCGATGGCAGGGCCGCCGTCGTTGACGCAAGCCGCGACATCATTCGGTGATTCCGGCGCGCCGCGGGACAAAAAAGCGCCGCCGCGAGCACGCACAGGGCGGCCGCGGCGGTCTTGGGCGCGTCTGCGCCCAGCAGTTTAATCAGTGCGCGCGCATGCTTCATGCCGGAATATATGTCCGGCAAAACGCGCTTATTCCACTTGGGGAAGCTGGTCGAAGCCCCTCTGAAGTTCCTCGTCGGTGGGGATGTAATCGTTCATTCTGCCCTCGTTGTATGCCTGGTACGCGGTCATATCGAAATAGCCTGTGCCCGAGAGCCCGAAGAGGATGGTTTCGCTCTTTCCCTCCTCGCGGCAGCGCAGGGCCTCGTCGATGGCAACGCGTATGGCGTGGGCGCTTTCCGGCGCGGGGAGTATGGTTTCGCAGCGCGCGAAGAGCTGCGCCGCCTCGAATACCCGCGTCTGCTCGACGGCGACGGCCTCCATGTATCCGTCATGGTAGAGCTTAGAGAGTATCGGGCTCATGCCGTGATATCTTAGCCCGCCCGCATGGTTCTCCGAGGGCTTGAAGCTGCAGCCGAGCGTGTACATCTTCGCAAGCGGGGTGACTTTGCCCACGTCGCAGAAATCGTAGGCGTATTTGCCCCGCGTGAAGGAGGGGCAGCTCGCCGGCTCCACCGCGATGAAGCGGATCCTGTTCTTGCCCTTGATCCTGTCGCGCATGAACGGCGCGATGAGGCCGCCGATGTTTGAGCCGCCGCCCGCGCAGCCTATGATGACGTCGGGATACTCGCCGATGAGCGCCATGGCGGCTTCGCTCTCGAGGCCGATTAAGCTCTGATGCAATAAAACCTGGTTGAGCACGCTGCCCAGCACATAGCGGTACCCCTCGTTCGAGACGGCAAACTCCACCGCCTCGGAGATGGCTGTGCCGAGCGAACCGGAGTTGTTCGGATCCTCCGCAAGGATGGCGCGGCCCACGTTGGTCGTGGCGCTCGGGCTAGGGATGACAGTCGCCCCGAAGTTCTCGATGATGGCCCTGCGGTAGGGCTTCTGCTCGATTGAGCATTTGACCATGTAGACCGTCAGCGGCAGCTTGAAGTACGCGCACGCCTCTGCGAGCGCCGTGCCCCACTGGCCCGCGCCGGTTTCGGTGGCAAGGCCCTTGAGTCCCTGCTGCTTAGCGTAGTACGCCTGCGGGATGGCGCTGTTGAGCTTGTGGCTGCCCGAGGTGTTGTTGCCCTCGAATTTGAAGTAGATCTTCGCGGGCGTTTTAAGCTCCTTCTCAAGGTTATATGCGCGGATAAGCGGCGAGGGGCGGAAGATGCGGTACATCTCCAGCACTTCCTCGGGAATGTCCACATACGCGGTTTTGTCGTCCATCTCCTGATCGGCGAGCGCCTGGCAGAACACGGGGTAAAGATCTTTGGCCGCCGCGGGCTTGCCCGTGCCGGGGTTGAGCATCGGTGCGGGCAGCTCCTTCATGTCCGCCCTGAGGTTATACCACTGCCTGGGCAGGCTCTCTTCGGGCAGATGGATTCTGTGCGGGATGCGTGTCATAACAAAGTCCTCCTTTTTCGACGATAAAATAAAAAGCCTCCGTCCCTATGTTGGGACGAAAGCTCTTCTTTCAAACTTCCGCGGTGCCACCCGACTTGTGCGCGAACGCGCCTCTCATGCGGCCCGCAATCACGGGCCCTTCCCTTGTAACGGCGGGAAACTCCGTCGGCTGCTACTCGGCTTTCGCCTTTCGGCCGCCCTCGCAAGTCCATTCGTCAAAGCCCGCTTCTGCCGCTTTCCACCCCCGCGGCTCTCTGGAAGGCGCTGCCCTGCCTACTCCTCTTGCTCAATGGTTTGTGCGATTCAATTAATATATTATTATACAAACGCCGGCGCGTTTGTCAACAGCAATTTTTCTCCCCATCTTGCACAGCCGATACTTTGGTGTTATGCTTTTGCCATGCCGGATGTAACCTGGAACCCGTGGCACGGCTGCCGCAAGCTGAGCGCGGGCTGCAAAAACTGCTATGTTTATCGGGAGGACGCCGCGCACGGCAGGGATGCTTCAAAGGTCGCGCGCACGGCCAAGTTCGACTTGCCCGTAAAAAGGGCGCGCGACGGGTCGTATAAAATAC
>JAPXSN010000005.1:17257-42990 GCA_033813015.1 Clostridia bacterium
ACGGTATACACCTGCTTCACATCGGACTTTTTCATCGAAAACGCGGATGCGTGGCGAAACGACGCGTGGCGCATGATGCGCGAGCGTGCCGACCTCGATTTTCTGTTTATCACCAAGCGCATCGACCGCGTTTTAGCCTGTCTTCCGGCGGATTGGGACGAGGGCTACCCCAACGTCAGCGTCGGCTGCACCTGCGAAAACCGGCGCACGGCGGATTATCGGCTTCCGCTCTTTCGCAGCGCGCCGATCAAAAAGCGCTTTATCGTCTGCGAGCCGCTGCTCGAGCGCATCGACCTTTCACCCTACCTCGGGTCGTGGATTGATTCGGTCGTCGTGGGAGGCGAGTCGGGCGAGGGCGCGCGTCCATGCGATTACGCCTGGGTGCTCGACATCCGAAGCCAGTGCGAGGCTGCGGGCGTGCCGTTTCGCTTCAAGCAGACCGGCGCACACTTTATTAAGGATGGCAAACGCTATAAAATAGAACGTAAATACCAGCACGCGCAGGCGAAAAAGGCGGGCATCGACCTTTTCCCGCGCGGGGAGGAAACATGACGGATATTCCCATCACCGAGGCGCGGGACGCGCGCTTTTGTGCGATCGACCAGCTCGACACGCTCTCGCTGCTCGCGCTCATCAACGAGCAGGATGCCGGTGTTCATCTGGCTGTGCGGCGGGCGCTGCCCGCCATCGCCCGCGCGGCGGACGCTGCGGCCGCGGGCATCTCGCGCGGAGGCAGGCTCATCTATATCGGCGCGGGCACAAGCGGCAGGCTCGGCGTGCTCGACGCCGCGGAATGCCCGCCTACCTTCGGCGTTTCCCCTGAGACCGTGCAGGGGCACATCGCGGGCGGCATCGGGGCGCTCACGCGCTCCGTCGAGGGTGCGGAGGACGACGCGGACGCGGGCGCGGCGCTCATCGAGAGGCTTTGCGTCAGCGCGCTAGACACGGTTGTGGGCATCAGCGCGAGCGGGGGCGCGCGCTTTGTCATCGCCGCCGTTGTACGCGCAAAAAGGGACGGCGCGTTCACCGTCGCGCTGACATCCAACGAGCATACGAAGCTCGCCGCCGCGGCGGAAGTCGAAATCGCCCTCGTCACGGGGCCGGAGGTGATCGCGGGCTCCACGCGCATGAAGTGCGGCACCGCGCAAAAAATGGCGCTCAACATGCTCTCGACCGCAGTCATGGTGGGCCTTGGCCACGCCAAAGGCGGCGTGATGACGGATATGAAGGCCGTCAACGAAAAGCTTCGCTTGCGGAGCGTGCGCATCGTTTCGCAGGTCATGGGCATAACGCAGGAGTGTGCGCGCACCGCGCTCGAGGCGTGCGGCTACGACACCGCGGCGGCGATCCGTGCGCTGGAGGAGGGCAAAGGATAGATGAACGTACCGCTTCGCTCCGCGGGCGCGCGGCTTATGACATTCGTCCCGGGGCCACGCATGACGGAGGATTACAAAGCCTTCGCCCGCGAATACGGGCTGTGCAACTTCATCCTGTTCGGGGATGATATCCAAAGCGCGCCGCAGCTCCACGAGCTTTGCGCACAGCTCGACGCGCTGGCAAGGGAAAACACGGGCATGGGCGCGCTCATCGCCATAGACCAGGAGGGCGGCAGGGTGCAGCGCCTCCCGCGGGATATGCTCGACACGCCCGCGGCGGCAGAGCTCGCACGGCAAGGCGAGGCAAGCGTCTACGAGACGGGACTGCTGATCGGCGGAACCCTGCGCGCGCACGGCGTCAACTTCGACCTCGCGCCCGTGCTCGACGTGGAATACGAAAACGGCAGCTCCGTGGTGGGGGATCGCAGCTTCGGCAAAACGCCTGAGCAGACCGCGTGCTTTGGCGCGACGATGCTTAGGGGCATTCAGGACGGCGGCGCGCTCGCGTGCGTCAAGCATTTTCCGGGGCACGGCGGCACGCGGCTCGATTCGCACCTTGAGCTGCCCGCGCTCGATTATACGCTGGAAGAGCTCCGCGCGGGTCCGCTCATCCCCTTTGCGGCTGTTCTTGACGCCGGGGCGCGCGCGGTCATGAGCGCGCACATACTCTTCCCGAACATCGACCCGGAACGCCCCGCGACGCTCTCGCGGCGGCTTCTGACGGGGCTTCTTCGCGAGGAAATGGGTTTTTTCGGCCTCATCCTGACGGACTGCCTCGAGATGGGCGCAATGACCAAGCACTTCGGCACGGCGCAGGCCGCAAAGGAGGCCGCGAAGGCCGGCGCGGATATTCTGCTCGTTTCGCACACGCGGGAACTGGCGGCGCAAGCCGCCCAAACGCTCGCTAGGGCGCTTGCGGGCGGGGAACTGGATCAAACGGAGCACGAACGCTCCTTGGAGCGCATACGGGAGGCAAAGCGATGGCTGGGGTTGTGATGGGGATCGACGGCGGGGGCAGCAAGACCGAATATGTGTTGCTCGACGCGGATACCGGCGAGCGCGTCGGCGGCGGCAGGTTCGGCGCGCTGAGCCCGTTTGCGGGCGAGGGCGAGCTGGAGCGCACGGCCTCCCGGCTCGCGGCGATTCTTCGCCAGCACGAGCTCAACTGCCTCGCGCTGCGCGCGGGCTGCGCGGGCGCGGGGGAGCAGCCTATGGCCGAAAAGGTGAAAAAGGCGCTCACCGACGCGGGCATTTCCTGCCCGGTTTGCGTCGTGGGCGACCATTGGAACGCGCTTGATACGGCCTTTGGCGATGGGGACGGCGCGGCGCTCATCTCCGGCACAGGCTCGGTGTGCTGCGCGCGCCACAAGGGAGCGTTCATCCGCGCGGGCGGACGCGGCCATGTGTTCGACGACGAGGGCAGCGGCTACGCCATCGGTCGGGATATGCTCGCGGCCATCGTGCGCGCGTCCGATGGGCGCGGCCCCGAAACGAAGCTTGCGGACATCGTGCGCGATGTTTCCGGCCTGAGCGACATCGGGCAGATCACCTCGTTCTACTGCGCGCCCTCGCGTCCCAAGGGGGATATCGCCGGCCTTGCGCAGATGCTGAGCATGGCGGTTTCCGCGGGGGATGAGGCCGCGCGGCTCATCCTCGAAAAAGCGGCTAATGAACTCTCGGCGCTCGTCTTCGCGGTGTTTGCGAAGCTACCCCCCGAATTAAGGCGGCTCGCGCTCACGGGCAGCGTACTCACGGGCAACCGCTCGCTTCGCATGCGGCTCAACGCGCTCCTCGCGGAGCGCTACCCGCAGGCTGAGAGCTTTGTGCTCTACACGCGCGCGGCGGAGGGAGCGGCGCTGTATGCGCTCAAACAGCTCAAATCGGGCATGTAGGAGAAATTCATAATATTAAGTCGATTTATCGTAAAATGATTTATGATATGGCGGAATGCATTAGGGACGCAAATACTTTGCGTCCTTATACCTGCCACAAGGGAAAGTTATTCACCATAGTTATTAGTCAATGACATTTCGCGCCCACGTTCCTTTGATGAGCAGCGGCAGGAAGAGGACAGCCTTGATCAGGTCGCAGGCCTGCAGGCAGGCATAGACCAGGACGATGTCGAGCGAGGTGAGGTAGCAGAGCACATACGCGAGCGGCAGCGCCACGGCCCAGGTAAAGCCGCTGTCGAACAGAAACGTGATGATGGTCCTCCCGCCGGAGCGTACGGTAAAATAAGCCGCGTGCGTGAGGGCGTGCAACCATAGCGTAGCGCCGGAAATGGCGATCATCTTCGCGGTGAGCGCGCGCACGTCATCTCCCACGTTATATATCCGGGGGATCAGCCCCGAAAAGGCGATGATCGCAAGGCCGATGAATATGTGCAGCACGACATCTGCGAAGATGAGCTTCGCATTCTCCTCGCGCGCGCCCTGTATGTCCCCCGCGCCAAGCTTTTGTCCGCCCATGATGGAGACCGCATTGCCCATGGCGAACATGAGCACCGCGAAGAGCATCCATACGGTGGAGGTGATATTGGTTGCGGCGACGACCTGCAGGCCGCGGTAGGAGTAGCTCTGGTTGATGAGCGCCGTGCCCGAGCTCCAGAGGAACTCGTTGATCAGCAGCGGTGCGCCTGTCGCGAGTATCCGCTTCACGAGTGCGCCGGGAATGCGAAGGCTCCTGAGCGCGCCGTCGATGAAGGGGTGCTTGGCGCGGTTGCTGTAGGTGTAGGCGATGAGGAACGCGGCCTCGATATAGCGCGCGATGATGGTCGCGAGCGCCGCGCCGCGCACGCCCATGTTCGGGAAGCCGAGCTTGCCGTAGATGAGCAGGTAATTGAGCACGAGATTCACGGCTATGGAGATAATGCTCGCGCGCATGGGCGCTTTGGTTTCGCCCGTCTCGCGAAGCGTGCTGCCGAAGCTCTGGCTCACCATGAACGGGAAGAGGCCCCATAGCACGATGCCGAGATACCCCTTCGCCTCGCTCATTGTGAGTTCCGGGGAGGCGGCGCTCGCCGAGGTGTCGTGTATGTAGAGGGAAATGAGCTGTTCCCCGTAAACGGCGAAAAGCGTTGTCGCCAGCGCCGTGATGATAAGGCCGACGGCCAGCTTGAAGCGGAACGCGTGGCGCAGCCCCTCATGGTCGCCGATGCCTGCGTACTGCGCGCCGAAAATGGACGCGCCGGAAAGCGCGCCGAAGATCGTGAGTTGGAACACAAACACGAGCTGGTTGACGATTGCGACGCCGGAAATGGATTCCGTGCAAAGCGCGCCGACCATAACGTTGTCGAGCAGGTTGACGAAGCTTGTGATCCCCTGCTGGATGGCGAGGGGCAGCACGAGGGTGACGAGCGCGGCATAAAAAGCCCTGTCGCCTATGAATCTTTTCCGAAACGCGGCAAAGCCGCGGAGCTCCTGAATGCGCATATCGATCCGCCTTCTCAAAAGTCGCGATTTATAGCATAACACAGTAAGCTGCGGCTGGCAATCGCGCAAAAGGGGCGCGCGCGTTTTGTCGGTTCGTTGAAATACACGCCTTGTCATGATAGAATGAATCGTCGGTACATGCCGGTGTTATGGGGGAAGAATGAAGCTCCGGGCGTTCTGGTTTGATCAACGCGGCAGGCTCGTTTTCGGCGAGGTCGCCATTGAAGGCGGCGTCGTCGCTTCGCTGCGCACGCTTGGGGATACGACCCCGCCCGCGGACGCGCCGTACCTGCTGCGCGGGTTGTGCGACATCCACACGCACGGAAACTCCGGCTTCGATTTTTCGGATGGGAACTACGACGGCCTCGTCGAAATGGCGCGTTTCCTTTACCGGCGCGGCGTCACGCGCTTCTGCCCGACGACGATGGCGCTGCCCGAGCAAAAACTTATGCGCATGTGCCAAAACGCGAAGCGCCTGCACGACGAACCCGTTGCGGGCTGTGCGAAGCTCGTTGGAATCAATCTCGAGGGCCCATTCTTTTCCTATGAAAAGCGCGGCGCGCAATGCGCGGATTATTTGATAAACCCCGATTATGAGCTCTACACCCGGCTCCAGCGGGCCGCGGGAGGTTTAATCAAGATCGTCTGCGTCGCACCGGAGCTTGCGGGTGCGATGGACTTTATTGGCAAAGTTTCCAAAGAAGCGTGCGTTTCACTCGCGCATACGGATTGCGGCTACGATACGGCGGCTGAGGCCATACGCGCGGGCGCGCGCCATGTGACGCATCTTTATAACGCCATGCGCCCCATGCACCACCGTGCGCCGGGGCTTATCCCCGCCGCGGCGGAGGACAAGCGCGTCACGGCGGAGCTCATCTGCGACGGGCTGCACGTCCATCCCGCCATGGTGCGCACGGCGTATCAGCTCTTCGGAAAGCACAGGCTCTGCCTTGTGAGCGACGCCATGGCCGCCTGCGGCATGGAGGATGGGGAATACGCTCTGGGCGGCCAGCGCGTGTTCGTCCGGGCCGGACGCGCCACGCTTGCGCAGGGCACCATCGCCGGCTCCACGGCAACGCTGTGGGACTGCCTCAAAAACGCGGTCTCCTTCGGCATCCCCTTGGCAGACGCGGCGCGCATGGCCTCGGCGAATCCGCTGTGCGCAGTCGGCCAAAGGCCGGCTTCCGTTTGCGAGGGGGAACAGGCGAACCTCGTTTTGTGCAACGGCCAATTCGAGCTTATGGATATATATGCATGAATTCTGCGTGGCGGCTTGTTGCGCGTCGCGGGATGCGCTATAATAAACCGGTTGGGGTGTAATCGATGGGTATTGATGCAAATTACGGCTTCGCCTTCGGGCGCATGGAAAAAGGCAAACGAAACCTCATTTCGGATGTGCCCGGCGTGCGGGTCGGTCATTGCTCGATTCATGAGGGGGATGTCCACACGGGCGTGAGTGCGCTCATCCCGCACGGGGGGAATGTGTTTTGCGACAAATGCGTCGCCGCGGCGCACGTCATCAACGGCTTTGGCAAAAGCGCGGGACTCGTGCAGGTCATGGAGCTTGGCGCCATCGAAACGCCGCTCCTTTTTACCAACACTCTCTCGGTCGGTGCGGCTTGGGATGCGCTCGCGCGCGTCATGCTCGAAAAAAACTTGGATATCGGCCTTGCCGCCGGCACTGTGAACCCGGTCGTGTTTGAGTGCAACGATTCCTTTCTCAGCGACATCCGCGGCATGCATGTCAAAGAGGAGCATGTCAGGCGTGCGCTCGATTGCGCTTTGGAGGATTTTGACGAGGGTGATGTCGGCGCGGGCGCGGGCATGAGCTGCTACGGATTCAAGGGCGGCATCGGCAGCGCGTCGCGCGTCTTTACGCTCTACAACAAAAGCTATACCCTCGGCGCGCTGCTGCTGACCAACTTCGGCGAGATGCGCGATTTGACCATCTGCGGCGACAATGTAGGGGTGCGGGCATATCGCAGGCTCCATCCCGAAGCTGAGCCGGATAAGGGCAGCGTCATCGTCGCGCTCGCGACAAACGCGCCGCTCTCGAGCCGCCAGCTCCTGCGCGCGGCAAAGCGAGCGCAGACCGGCCTCGCGTATACGGGCACCATCACGGGACACGGCAGCGGGGAGATCGCGCTTGCCTTCACCACCGCGAACCGCCTGCCCCACTGCACGAACGCAGAGCCCGTTCGCATCGAACAGCTCTTTGAAAACGATATGGATGTGATTTTCCGCGCCGTTGTCGAGTGTGTGAGCGAGAGCGTGATAAGCTCCATGCTCCACGCCAAGCGCATCGTTGGCCGTGCGGGCAATATGAGGGAAAGCCTGAAAACGCTTCTGCAGGAGGGTATATGAACGACATCAACGAGAACTTCCGCTATCTCAACGTAGGTCTGCCGGAGGACATCGCGCGTCTCAAGGCCTGGGGCGACATCGATGAGGCCGTGCGGCTGATCGACCTTCGGCTCAATGAGGACATCCCCGCGCCCCTTCGCGGCTGTTTCGTCGCCGAGCGCGAGATGATGCTGCGCCTCAAGGACGATTTCACGCTCGACATCGACCGGGCCATGGAACAGGCGCAGGATCGCGTTTCCGGCTTCACGCGGCCGGAGTTCGACGCGCTCGCGGACAAGGGCCGCATCGACTGGATTTACCTCAACGGCGAGAAGCGCTACTTCAAACGCTTTGTCAACACGCTCATCAAAACGCATCCCGATATCTTGGAGCGCGCCATGCTAAGGCGCCGTGAGAAAGGCGAGGCCGAGCCGGAGCACGCGCCCGCGGGCAAGCACCTCCTCGATCGATCTATGCGCCTGATGCGCGAAAAGGGCGAGCTTTCCAATTATATCCGTATTCGGGCGAGCGCGAAGATCAGCGAGGCGGCCTTTGAACCCGGCAAGCCTGTGCGGGTGTGGCTGCCCATCCCGGCCGCGTGCCCGCAGCAGAGCGACATTAAGCTCCTTTCCTTCTCCGACGAGCCGAAGCATATTTCGCCTTTAGACGCGCCGCAGCGCACGGTCTACTTCGAGCGCACGCTCGCGGAGAACCGTGAGTTCTTTGTGGAATATTCCTACGTTCACACGGCGCGCTTCTGCGACCCGTCAACCATCAGGGCTGACGCCGTCCAGCCGGGCGACTTCCTCAACGAGGAAAATCCGCACATCGTCTTCACGCCCTACCTGCGCGCCCTCGCCGAGGAGCTGCTGCGCGGCACGGACGATCCCGTTGAGAAAGCGCGGCGCATCTTCGGCTTCGTGACAGGAAAGGTGAAGTATTCCTTCATGCCGGGCTACTTCGTGTTGGAGAACATCGCGGAAAACGCCGCGCGCAACTTCAAGGGCGACTGCGGCGTGCAGGCGTTGCTGTTCATCACGCTGTGCCGCCTCGCCGGCATCCCCGCGCGCTGGCAGAGCGGGCTTTGCTGCGAGCCGTACGACGTGGGCGCGCATGACTGGGCAATGTTCTATATAGCGCCCCACGGCTGGCTGTACGCGGACCCGTCCTACGGCGGCAGCGCACACCGCGCGGGCAACGAGGCGCGGCGCTGGCATTACTTCGGAAACCTCGACCCATACCGGATGGTCGCCAACTGCGAGTTCCAGCATCCGTTCGACCCGCCCATGACCCACTGGCGCGCCGACCCGTATGACAATCAGCTCGGCGAAATCGAATATGAGCACAGAGCCCTGCGCGCCCGCGAAGTCGAGCACGAGCAGGTCATGACCGATTATAAAGAACTTTGATGTAAGGAGCGCATATGACGCACAAGGCCCTGCCCTTCGACAAACAGAAAATTGAGGAGATCGCGGCGCAGTTCCCCACGCCCTTCCACCTCTACGACGAGGCGGAGCTTCGCCGCCGCGCGCGCGCCCTCAAGGCCGCGTTCGCCTGGAATCCGGGCTTCCACGAGCATTACGCCGTCAAGGCCTGCCCAAACCCCGTGATCTTGCAGATCCTCCATGAGGAGGGCTGCGGTACGGACTGCGCGAGCTGGGCGGAGCTGATGCTCTCCGAGGCGCTGGGCATCACGGGGGAGGAACTGATGTTCTCCTCCAACGACACGCCGCCCGGGGAATTCGCCTACGCCAGAAAACTCGGCGCCGTCATCAACCTTGATGACATCACGCACATCGATTGCCTCGCCCAAAACGGCGGCATCCCGGAATTGATCTCCTGCCGCTTCAACCCGGGCGGGGAATTCCGCATCGGCACGCAGATCATGGGCAACCCGGCCGATGCGAAGTTCGGCTTCACGCGCGCGCAGCTCACGGAGGGCTTTAAAAAGCTCAAGGCGCTGGGCGCGAAGCGCTTTGGCCTGCACGCCTTCCTCTCCTCGTGCAACACGGACAATATGTATTATCCGACGCTCGCAAAGCTTCTCTTCATGACCGCGCGCGAGCTCAACGAGGAGTTGGGGACGGAGATCGCCTTTATCAACCTTTCGGGCGGCATCGGCATTCCGTACCGGCCGGAGGAGACGGCTACGGACATTGCCTTCGTCGGCGCGAAGGTGCGTGAGGTCTACGCGGAGGTGTTCGGCAATACGCCGATACGCCCCGCCATCTATACGGAGCTCGGCCGCTACATGACCGGCCCCGCGGGCTATCTTGTGACGAGGGCCATCCACCACAAGGATACCTATAAGCACTTCATCGGCGTGGACGCGTGCGCGGCGAACCTCATGCGGCCTGCGATATACGGCGCGTATCATCACATCACGGTGCTTGGCAAGGAGAATGCGCCCCACGACCGGCTTTATGATGTGACGGGCTCGCTGTGCGAAAGCAGTGACCGCTTTGCCGTGGACAGGCTTCTGCCTGAAATCGAGGCGGGCGATCTACTTGTCATCCACGACACGGGCGCACATGGCTTCTCGATGGGCTACAACTACAATGGCAAGCTGAGGAGCGCCGAGGTTCTGCTTTGTGAGGACGGGAGCGCGAAGCTCATCCGCCGCGCGGAGACGAACCGGGATTATTTCGCGACGCTTGACTTTTTGGGCTTAGCGCGCCTGTCGGAGGAAAAATGAGCGGAGAAATGCAGGCCAAACGCATCCCGAAGCTGAAACTCGGCATTTTTCCGACGCCGATGGCCGAAGCACCGCGCCTGGCAGAGGCGCTCGGGCACAGGCTTTTCGTCAAGCGGGATGATCTGTCGGGCGTAAGTTCCGGCGGCAACAAGGTGCGCAAGCTCGAGTATCTTCTTTTTGAAGCGAAGGCGCAGGGCGCAGACGTCGTGTTGACGACCGGAGGCGCGCAATCCAACCACGCCATGCTCACGGCGGCCTGCTGCAACAAGCTTGGCCTCGAGGCCCTGCTCATCCTGAAGGGGCGCGGGGTCATGGGCCGTGTAGGCAACCTGATGATCGACGAGTTGCTGGGCGCAAAGGTTCGCTTCGTGGATACCGATTCCTATGACGACGTGTATAACGAGATGGCGCGCACAGAGGGTGAGCTTCTTGCCGAGGGTCGGAAGCCTTACCTGATTCCCGTTGGCGGCAGCGTGCCTCTTGGCTCGCTCGGCTATGTAGACTGCGCCAAGGAGATTTTTTCCGACGCGCTAGAGATGGGCGTGAAGATCGACCGCATCGTCTGCACAGCGGGCAGCGGCGGCACTATGGCAGGGCTGCTGCTCGGCGCGCTGCTCTACGGGGACGGCTGCAAGGTCACGGGCATCGCCGTGGACGACGATTCCTTCGAGGAGATCGTAGCCGATCTCGTCAACGGTGCGGCGGAACTCTTGGGGCGGAGCGACATTCGCATTTCCGCTTGCGACGTGGACGTATACCCTTGCTTCGGCGCGGGATACGCCAAGCCCTCAAAAGCGGGGCTTGAGGCCATCCGCCTCGCCGCGCAAACCGAAGGACTCATCCTCGACCCCGTGTACACGGGCAAGACCATGGCGGGTCTTATCGAGATGTGCCGGAGCGGGCGCATCGGCGCGGATGAAACCATCGTGTTCCTTCACAGCGGCGGCATCGCCTCGGTGTTTGCCGTCGACCCGGCCTATACGGTAGAATAAGTAAAGGGAAACGCAAGAAGGCGCGCATGAAAAAAACCATAGGCATCATCGGCGGCATGGGCCCCCTCGCGACCGCGGATCTGTTCGCGAAGCTCGTGCGGCTCACGGCGGCTGAAAACGACCGCGAGCACATCCACACGATCATCGACTCGAACACCGCGGTACCCGACAGGACGGCCGCGATACTCGGCATGGGTCCCAGTCCCGTGCCGGAGCTTATGAAATCCGCAAAGCTTCTCGAAAACGCGGGCGCGGATCTGCTCGTCATGCCCTGCAACACGGCTCATTTCTTTTACGATGAGATTCGCGCCGCGACGCGATTGCCCCTGCTGCATATGCTGCGCCTCACGGCGGATGAAATCGGGCGGCGCAAGCTGGATAGGGTCGCGGTGCTCGCGACGGAAGGCACCGTCAAAACCGGCATCTATGCGCGGCTTTTTGAGGAGCGCGGCATCCCGTACCTTCTGCCGGACGGGGCAGGGCAGAGCGCCGTCACGGACGCCATCTACGCGGGCGTCAAGGCGGGCAGGCGCGATTACGACACATCCGCGCTCCGGCGCGCGCTCGGCGAATTGATGGAACGCGGCGCGGAAGCCTTTGTGCTCGGCTGCACGGAGCTTCCCGTTGCCTTCGAGCAATACCGGCTCGATTATCCCGTTGTTGACCCGACGGAGGTGCTCGCGAAGGCAGCCATACGCGAGGCGGGGTATCGCGTCGCGGAATCGTCTTAATGGGAAGCGGGGGAGTGCATGCGCGCTTTCCCCTTTGCATATCCGGATGATTTAGGAGGTGGCGTTATGCTTGGTTACATCCTCTTGGGGCTTGTCGCCCTCGCGGCGTTGCTGCTGCTCGCAGCCGTCGTCAACGCCGTGCGCATCAAGGCGCGGCCCGCCGGGGGCAAGCCCGCGATCTCGTGGACGGACGAGGAGACCGCCCTCGACGCCAAGCGTCTCTCGGCCATGATTCAGGTTCAGACGCTCTCCAAAAAGCCGGGCGAGGATATGGCGGATTTTCGAAGCCTTCAGCAGGTCATGCGGCAGCTTTTTCCGTGCGCCTTCGCTGCGGCCGAGGTCACGGACCTCGACGGAAGTCTGCTGTTTCGCTGGAAGGGGAAGGACAGCTCCCGAAGCATCGTGCTCATGGGCCATCAGGACGTTGTGCCCGCGACCGAACCCGACTGGAAATTCCCCCCGTTTTCCGGCACGGTGGACGAGGGAAAAATCTACGGTCGCGGCGCGATCGACTGCAAGGGCACGCTCATGACGGAGCTTGCTGCGATGGAAGAGCTTATGGCAGGGGGCTTCACGCCCGCCGTCGACGTCTACATCGCCTCCTCCGTGAACGAGGAGAGTTTCGGTGGCGGCGCAACCGCGACTGCCAAATATATGGAAGAACGGGGCATCCGCCCCGAAATATTCCTCGACGAGGGCGGCATGATCACCGCGAAGTTCTTCCCCGGGCTTGCCGGCCAGTGCGCGGTCGTCGGCGTCACGGAGAAGGGTTTTATCAATCTCAAGGTCACGGCCAAGAGCCGCGGCGGCCACTCATCCACGCCGCCCAGACACAACCCCATCGCGCGCCTCGCGGCGTTCGTAAACGACATGGAGCGCGCGCGCCCCTTCAAGAAGGCGTATTCGCCTGCGGTGAAGCGCATGTTCGCTTCTTTAGCGCCCGCGCTCAGCTTCCCGATGCGTCTGCTTTTCGGCAACCTCTGGCTCTTCGGGCCTCTGGTCAGGGCGCTGCTGCCCGCGGTCTCCGCCTACGGCGAGGCCCTGCTCGCGACGACGTTCTGCTTTACCATGTGCGAAGGCTCCCCCGCACCCAACGTCATACCGGCAGAAGCGAGCATGCTCTGCAACCTTCGCTGCATCGCCCATCAGGATTTGGATGAAACCGTTGCTCTCTTCAAAAAGAGGGCCGCGAAGTATGACCTCGGCGTGGAAGTCCTCACGGGCCGCAACTCCTCTAGGCTAGCGGATATGGACGGCAAGGCGTTCCGCTACCTCACCGATTGCGTCCGCGCCTGCGTCCCCGATGCGATTGTGACGCCCTACATGATGATGGGCGGCACCGATTGCCGCGAATACGAAGGGCTGAGTACCGGCTGCCTTCGCTTTTCGCCCCTGCGCGCGAGCTCCGAGCAGATCGCCGGAGCGCACAGCGTCAACGAGAATGTGGATGTCGCCTCCCTCATAGAAGCGCACAAATTCTACCGCTACTTCGTAGAGAACTACCTATGATCGATTTTAGAGAACTCAACGCACGTATAGAGTTGCCCGACGAAACCGTCATCCGCGCCTCGCGCGCGCGCTGGGACAGCTTGGCCAAGCCCCTTCGGGGCCTTGGCATACTCGAGGACGACGTCGTGCGTATCGCAGGCATACAGGATTCGCTCATGCCCGATGTTTCGCGCCGCGCCGTCGTCGTGATGTGCGCGGACAACGGCGTTGTCGCCCGGGGCGTGGCGCAGGCGGGGCAGGGAGTCACGGCCGCCGTGGCCGAAAGCATTGCTCGGGGTACGGCAAGCGTGTGCCTTATGGCGCGCGTCGCGGGTGCGGATGTTTTTCCCGTGGATATCGGCGTCGCGCGGCCCGTGGACATTCCCGCTTTCGGACAGAGGAATGTCCGCCGAGGCACCGCGGATATGACCGAGGGCCCCGCCATGACGAAGGAGGAAGCCGTAGCCGCCGTAGAGGTCGGCATGGATGTCGTGCGCAGCTTAAAGGATGAAGGCTACCGCCTCGTCGCCACGGGGGAAATGGGCATAGGCAACACCACGACCAGCAGCGCGGTCATAGCCGCGCTGACGGGCGAGCCGGTAGAGCCTGTCACGGGGCGCGGCGCGGGCCTTTCGGATGAGGGTCTGCTTCGAAAGCTGGGCGCCATCGTCCACGCCCTCGAGCGCAACCGGCCGGATGCTTCGGACGCGCTCGATGTGCTCCATAAGGTCGGCGGGCTGGATCTCGCGGGTCTCGCCGGGCTGTGCCTCGGCGGCGCGCTGTACCGTGTGCCCGTGCTCATCGATGGAATCATCTCGCTCGCGGGGGCGCTCATCGCCGTCCGGCTCTGCCCGAATTGCCGCGCGTATCTGCTCGGCAGCCACATCTCAAAGGAACCCGCGGCGCGTATGCTGCTCGACGAATTGCGTCTGTCACCCCTGATCTGCGCCGACATGGGCCTTGGCGAGGGCACGGGCGCGGTCGCGGCCATGCCGCTTCTGGACATGGCGCTCGCCGTGTATTCTCAGACAGCCACGTTCGAGGACATCCGCATCCCGGCGTACAAACCGCTATGCTGATCCTCGTCACGGGCGGCGCGTCGAGCGGCAAGTCCGCCCTCGCGGAACGCCTCGTTGTGGAAAGCGGCGTCGCGCCTCGCGCCTATATCGCCTGCATGCTCGTGCGGGATGGCGAAGACGCGCTTCGCGTCGCGCGCCACAGGGAGCAGCGGCAGGGCTTGGGCTTCCTCACGCGGGAAGCACCCTTTTCCCTTGCAGATGCCTATTTTCCGCCGGGCGGCGCAGCGCTCATTGAGGATGTTGCCAACCTCGCCGCCAACGAGTGCTTCTCGACGGCCGAAGGTTTTGACGGCGCGAAGGAGCGCATGCTCAAAGGGATCGCGCGGGCGGATGAAGCCTGCAAGCTGACGGTCGTCGTCACCTGCGAGGTCGCATCCGACGGCGTCGCTTATGATGAAATGACCGCGCGCTACATCGGCCTGCTCGCCGAAGTGAACGCCGCCATAGCCCAAATGGCGGATGAAGCTTACGAGGTCGTCTGCGGCATCCCCATCCCGCTCAAAGGAGGGCGAACATGAAGCTGATACGCTCGTTTTGCATGGCGCTTGCGTTGTATTCGCGTCTGCCCGTCCCGCGCGTCGGATGGAAGGATGCGAATATGGCCTACGCGCTGTGCTTTTTTCCCGTCGTGGGCGCGTTCGTCGCCTTCTTCCAGCTCGCATGGCTGATCCTCTCGGGCATACTCGGCTTCGGCACGATAGTGACTGCCGCCGTCGCATCGTTGCTTCCGCTCGCCGTCGCGGGCAACATTCACATGGATGGCTTCCTCGACACGTCGGACGCGCTCGGCTCCAATGCTTCCCGCCAGAGGATGCTCGAGATCATGCGCGACCCGCATATCGGGGCGTCCGCTCTGGTCGCGGGCGTGGCGTATTTGCTGCTGTGCTTCGCGCTCTGGAGCGAGGTGGAAACCGCGACGCCCACGCTCTTCGCGCTGCTGCTCGTGCCCGTGCTCTCCCGCGCACTCTCGGCGCTCGCCGCCGTTACCTTCAAAAACGCGCGCGGGGAAGGCCTGCTCGCCTGCGTGCAAAAGGCTTCGGATGCGCGGGCGGCCGTCGTTGCGTCCGCGCTGTGGATACTCGTCACGGCCGGAGTCATGCTCTGGCGCGCGCCGCTGCGCGGCGGAATGATTCTGCTCGCCGCCCTGATCGCATTCGTCGCATACAGGGTTCTGTCCTACAGGCGCTTTGGCGGTGCAACGGGAGATGTCGCGGGCTGGTTCGTACAAGTGTGCGAGCTCGTGTGCCTCGCGGCCTTCGTGCTCGCCTCGAAGATCGGAGGGACGCTATGACGCTGCTCGTCGTGGGCGCGGCGGGACAAAATAAGGCTCGCTTCGCTGAAGGCTATGCGGATGTGCTGTCTGACGCGCACCTCGCCGTGCGCGATATGATGAAGGCGGGCATGTCCCATGAAGAGATGCTCGCGTCGCTGCTCTCGCACGACGCCGTGATTTTAGACGAAGTGGGTTGCGGCGTTGTGCCCATAGACGCCTTCGAGCGCATCTGGCGCGAGGAGGTCGGGCGGTTGTGCTGTGCGCTTGCGGAGCGCGCGCAAAAGGTCGTGCGCATCGTGTGCGGCCTGCCGCAGACGCTCAAGGGGGAAAAAGAATGGAGTTAGTCCTCATCCGCCACGCCGTCGCTGAGGGAAACCTCCGGCAAACCTTCCTGGGCAGGACGGACGATCCGCTTGCGGCCTGCGGCGTGGAGCTCGCCTGCAGGCGGCGGCAGGAACTTCCGCCGGTCTTGCGCGTCTATGCGAGCCCCAAGCTGCGCGCGCGCTGCACGGCGCGACTGGTGTGGCCAAACGCGGAGATTGCCATCGTGCCCGGCCTTCGGGAGATGGACTTTGGCATATTCGACGGGCGCGCGCATGCGGAACTGATGGAAGATCCCGCCTATCGCGAATGGCTCGCACAGGGCGAATGGGAGGGTTATCCCGGCGGGGAGACCTTCGCTCAGGCGCGTGCGCGTGTCGAGGCGGCATTCCGATTCCTCGTGCGGGACGCTACGGAGCGTGATCTTTCCCGCGTCGGCTCGGTCGTCCACGGCGGCACGCTGGGGTTCATCACCGAGCTCTATACCGACATCCGTCTCAACTTTACCGACCTTCTCGTCAAAAACTGTGAAGGCTTTTTGATGCAAGTCCAATACGAAAAGGGCAGGGTCACGGTCTCACGCTGCGAGAGGATTTAGACGAAGCAATTGACAATTGAAAATTGACAATTGACAATCAAAAAACGCCGCTGCGGGCGGGGTTTTCGCTTTTTGAAGCGTTGGGGACGGTTCTGCCCGTCTACCCACGCTGCTATTCCAACATGCCAAAAACCATTTTTATCGTCCTCTTACCCTCATGTGCGCAAAACCGTCCCCCCGAGCGACAAATAACCTTTCGTTTTTCTCGGGGGACGGTTTTCAACGAATGAGGGTGATGAGGCAAGCGAAGCCGCGGTCGTTTTACGGAAGATGACCGATAAAAGCCACAGAGAACCGTCCCCGACGCATCAAAACGAAAGAAGCCGTCCCCGCCCGAAACGAAAACGCCCCGCGCCGTTGAAGCGAAGGGCATTTGCATTTCGTTTGATTGTCAATTGTCCATTGTCAATTGTCAATTACCCCTCGTATATCCCTTACCAGCGCGTCGAGGCTATAGTAGCCGGACAGTGCGCGGTTGAGATAGGTGACGTGGACGCGATCCTCGGCGTCGAGCGCGGCGAAACCCTGTATCGGGTTGACGGCGAAGTACATGCTCTGCTTGAGGTCGGGCGAGGCGATGAGGAAGAACAGATAAATCCCGTCCTTTTCCGGCGCGGTTGCGTCATTCGCACCGTAGGTCAGGGGCTTGAGCGTGGCGGCGTCCGTCATCTTGTCGCACAGCGCGGGGCAATAGACGACGGGGATGCTTTCGCCGTAGCGCAGCGTCCCCTTGAGCGAGCCGTAAACCTCGACCTGCAGCACGTTGGCGGGCAGCGTGTTCTCTATGGTCGCGCCCGCGGAATCGGAGCGGAAGCGCGTGTCGGAAAGCGCGGGAACGTCCGCGATGCGGCCGATGAAAATCTCATCGCACGCCTTGACGAGCGCTTCGAGGACCTTGTAGTAATAGATTTCGGAGGGAGAGGCTACGATTTCGTTCTGCTCCCTGATGTTGGCGCGGATGTCGTCAAGCGAGAGCCGCGCGCCGGGGAAGGCGACTTCGCCGTCCTCGCTCACGGGGAGCGGGTCTTCGGTCAGAAGTCTGTAACTCGAGGAATCCTCGCTGTAATAAACCGTAGCATCCGTGCCGGCGAGGTAGAGCAGGTACGTTTGATTTTCCTTCATGCCGCCGTCTGTGCAGTGGATGAGGTCGCCCGCCTCGGCTCCGCCCGCGAGCACTTCGCGCACCGTGAGGTCGTAGCAGGCCGCGCCGTCCTCGTTGAGGTGGATGCGTACGCATTCGCCGAGCACCACGAGGGAGGCGCTGCGGTAGATCCTCTGCGCGTCAGACCAGACGCGCTCGTCCGCGGGCTTCGCGCCCGTAAAGGAGGAGCAGGCGCATGCAAGTAACAACGCGGCGATGAGCAGCGCAAGGAGCTTCACGTGGTTCTTCATGGTGTACCCTCCTTCCTGCACGGTATAAGGGTTCTTCATAATCATAAACGAAACAGGCGGCAAAAAGGTTTCCAGAAAGTTAAAAAATATGAATTTGCCTGTTCATTTCAGGCTTTTTCACATTTCCCGCCTGCCCTCCATGGCTTTGAGCAGCGTCATTTCATCGATGTACTCCAAATTGCCGCCGATGGGGATGCCGTGGGCGATGCGCGTCACGCAAATGCCTTTGGGCTTTAAGAGCCGCGCGATGTAACTCGCCGTGGCCTCGCCCTTGACGTCCGGGTTGGTCGCAAGTATCACCTCGCGCACGCCTCCCGCCTCGACGCGGGCTATAAGCTCCTTGATACGGATGTCGCCGGGGCCTATGCCGTCCGTGGGCGAGATCGCGCCGTGGAGCACATGGTACTTGCCGCGGTATTCGCGCAGCTTTTCCATCGAAAATACGTCGCGCGCCTCCTCGACAACGCAGATGGTCTCCTCGCTTCTTAATTGATCGCGGCAGATGGCGCATGGCTCGGTATCCGTGTAGTTGCCGCACACAGGGCAGTAGCGCACGCTGTCGCGCGCGCGCACGATGGAGGCCGCGAGTTCGCGCGCGCCGCCGTCCGGCATATCGAGTATGAAGTACGCAAGCCTCTGCGCACTCTTTGTGCCGATGCCGGGAAGCCGTGAGAGTTGCGCCACGAGCGCGTTGATGGAATCGACGCCCATGCGCTTCTCAAAAACCGAGGTTCATGCCGCCGGTCACGCGGTTCATTTCCGCATTCATGGTTTCATCCGCCACGCGCAGCGCCTCGTTGACCGCGCTCAACACGAGATCCTGAAGCATCTCGACGTCGTCCGGGTCGACGCAGGAAGGGTCTATGACGACGGCCTTGAATTCCTTTCGCCCGTAGACTGTGGCGCTGACCGCGCCGCCGCCCACCGTCGCCGTGAACTCGCGCTCGGAAACCTCTTGCTGGATGCGCGCGACGTCCTGCTGCATCTTCTGTGCCTGCTTCATGAGTTGCTGCATGTTGCCGCCGCCCATGCCGGGAAAATTCGGTCGTGCCATAATGCCCTCCGCAATTTGGTTTCATTATTATACCGCATATTGCGGCCCGTGTCCATCAATCCACAATTTCTATGTTTCCGCCGAAGGCGTTCTTCGCGCGCTCCTCGAGGGAATCCTTCGCGCCCGCGGCAACGAAGTGAAGGCGCGTGCCGGGGCGGAGCTGTTCGAGCAGCGCTAAGAGCATATCCTCCTGCTTGGAAAAAGCTTCCGCAAGGCTCTTTTGCGCGAAACCGACGATCAGCGTGTCCCCGGAAAGCTCGGCGGAGGCCGCCCTAGACCACAGCACTGCGAGGGAAGGATTCTGCACGAGCTTTTTGAGCTCCTGCCAGAGCGCCTCGCCGTCGGATACGGCGGTTTTTTCAGCGGCCTGAGACGCGGGCTTCTCCTGCTCGGCCTTGCGTCTTGGCGCGCGTGCTTTTTCCTCGCCTGCCGGTTCCGGAGCGGTGGAGGCGGGCGGCTGCGGGGCTGCGAAAATACCGTTCTTCAGCTTCGCCTCGAGCTTCTCAAGCCGTTCAAGCAGCAGCTCCGGCGTTTGACGCATTTCTTCCTCGGGCGAGCAGATGCGCACGATGGCGCATTCGAGCTGCACGCGGGGCAGGGAGAGGTAACGCATGTTTGCGATGGCGTTCATGAGGATGTCCACCGCGCGAAGCAAAGTATCCGGTGAAACGCCCTCGGCTTGCGCGATGTAGCGGCGCATGGCCTCCTGAGTGCAGGCGAGCACGTCTGCGCAGTCGCCGCACAGCCTCGCGAGCAGCAACGCGCGCATATGCTGCGCCAGGTCGCGCGCGAACACATGGAGATCCCGCCCGCCGCCCACGACCTCGTCGAGGCTGCGCAGGGCCGCAGCCCGGTCGCCGGAAAGGAGCGCTGCCGCAACGCGGAAAAGATAATCCCCCTCCATGCTGCCGAGCACGGAGTAGACGCCCTCGGCGGTGACATCCTGCCCGCAGAAGGCGAGGCATTGGTCCGCGAGGGAGAGCGCGTCCCGCATGCCGCCCTCGGCGGCGCGCGCGATGGCGATGAGGCCCTCATGGTCGATGCGAGCGCCTATTCCGGACACGGCGTTTTCAACGCAGCGCACGATGTCCTCAACGCCAAGGCGGTGGAAGTCGAACCTCTGGCAGCGCGAGAGTATCGTTGCCGTAACGCTCTGCGGCTCGGTCGTCGCAAGGATGAACACGATGTGGCCGGGCGGCTCCTCGAGGGTCTTGAGCAGCGCGTTGTCGGCCTCTTTCGAGAGCATGTGCGCCTCGTCGATGATGTAGACCTTGCGCGGCAGTTCGAGCGGCAAAAAGCGCGCCTTGTCGATGAGCGCGCGGATGTCGTTCACGCCGCTGTTGGAAGC
This sequence comes from Clostridia bacterium, assembly GCA_033813015.1. GTDB lineage: Bacteria > Bacillota > Clostridia > Christensenellales > CAG-138 > Phil1. The sequence goes on from JAPXSN010000005.1 coordinate 37,379, forward strand.
CGCGTCCATCTCGATGATGTCCGGGGTATCCCCGGCGCTCACAAGGCAGGAGGCGCATTTTTCGCAAGGCTCGCCGTTTTCGGGCGCGAGGCAGTTGACGGCGCGGGCGAGTATCTTGGCCGTGCTGGTTTTGCCTGTGCCGCGCGAGCCGGAGAACATGTATGCATGCGACGTACGGCCCGACATGACTTGGTTTTTCAGTATGGTTGTCACATGCTCCTGCCCGAGCACCTCGTCGAAGCGGCGCGGGCGGTATTTTCGATAAAGCGCCTGGTAGGCCATAATCCCTCCGGTCGATGGCATGCAAATGCGGCCGATTCCGGTTGAAAGCAATGCATTTACAAACCCATTATATCCATTTCATTATCATATCATAAATACCGGCATTTCGCGCCCATAAATTCCGGGCATCTCGCGCACCACCTCATTGTCACAGGGCAAAAAATGCTGTATAATACCTTGCATATTGAATTCAGCTTTAATTAAAGGAGTCGGCGGCTATGGGGAATAAAAGGATCGTGTTTAGCGGCATACAGCCCTCGGGCTCGCCCACGCTGGGCAATTACGTAGGGGCGCTGCGCAACTGGTCGCTTCTCCAGAGTCCGGAAAGGCTTTGCTATTACTGCGTGGTCAACCTCCACGCGCTCACGGTCAGGCAGGATCCGGATGACCTTCGCCGCCGCACGGCGGAAACGGTCGCGCTCATCCTCGCCTGCGGCATCGACCCCAAGGATTCCGTCGTGTTCGTGCAGAGCCACGTTCCCGCGCACTGCGAATTGACATGGCTGCTCTCATGCTCCGCATACATGGGCGAGTTGAACCGCATGACGCAGTTCAAGGATAAATCCTCAAAGCATCAGGACAACATCAACGCCGGGCTCTACACCTACCCTGTGCTGATGGCCGCGGATATACTGCTCTACCAGACCAACCTCGTGCCCGTAGGCGAGGATCAGCGCCAGCATATCGAGATCGCGCGGGATGTCGCCATTCGCTTCAACAACGCGCACGGCGCGGTGTTCGAGGTGCCCGAGGGGTATATGCCCAAGGTCGGCGCGCGCGTGATGAGCCTGCAGGATCCGGCGCAGAAGATGTCGAAATCCGACCCGAACCCCAACGGCTACGTCGCCATTATGGACGATCCTTCGGTCATATTGAAGAAGTTCAAGCGCGCGGTCACGGATTGCGACGGCTGCATAAAATATGACCCCGTCCGCAAGGCGGGCGTGTCAAACCTGCTCGAGCTGTACACCTCATTCGCGGGCGGGAACATTCCGCAGGCTGAGGCGCATTTCGCGGGGCAGGGTTACGGTGCGCTCAAGCAGGCGGTCGCGGACGCGGTCATCGCAGAGCTGACCCCCGTGCAGGAGCGCTTCCGGCGCTATATGGCGGATCAAGCGTACCTCCGCTCCGTTATGGAGCAAGGCGCGGCGCGCGCCGCCTCGGTCGCGGCGGATACGCTCAAAAAGGCGTATCGCGCGCTCGGACTGGACGCGTGAGGGCAATGGGCAATTGACAAGTGACAATCGGGTTTGATTCGAACGGTCTTCGTTTTAAGCGCGGGGACCGTTAAATTTTATATTTACGGAGGGCGCATATGCGCGGACTTGGTACGATTGTAAATGTGGCGGCGGTGCTCGCGGGCGGGCTCGCGGGGCTTCTGCTTAAAAACGGGCTCAAGCAGCGGTTTCAGGATATTTTGATGAAGGCGCTCGGCTTGAGCACGATGTTCCTCGGCATCGCGGGCGCGATGACCGGGCTCCTGAAGATATCCGACGGCAAACTCGCGACGGCGGGCACGGCGACGCTCATCGCCTCCGTCGTGGGCGGGGCGCTCATAGGCGAGTGGATCAACATCGACCGGAAGCTGGAGCGCTTCGGCGTGTGGCTTCGGCGCAAGGCGAAAAGCGAAAACGACACAGGCTTCCTCGAGGGCTTCGTCAACGCTTCGCTCGTGATCTGCGTGGGCGCGATGGCCATCGTCGGCCCCATACAGGACGGGCTGACCGGCGATGCGTCCATGCTCTACGCCAAATCCATACTCGACGCGGTGATCGTGATGATTTTCGCCTCAACCTGCGGCAAGGGCGCGCTCTTTAGCGCCATTCCGCTGGGCATACTTCAGGGCGGCGTCACGCTGCTTGCGGGCTTCGTGGCGCCCTTCCTCGGGGAGGCCGTCATCGCAGGCATTTCCTTCGTCGGCTCCGCGCTGATATTCTGCGTGGGCATGAACCTCTCCTTCGGCAACCGCTTCAAGGTTGCCAACATGCTGCCCGCGCTCGTCATCGCGGGAGTGATCGCGGGGTTCGTTGCGTAAACGGCAGCCGGAGAGGTTAGGGGGAGCGTTTATTCCGCTTTCAAATCCAGCCTGCCGTGGAGCTGCTTCGTACACCAGATGAGCGTCGCCGGACCGGCAAACACGCCCGTAAGATATGCGACGTCCAGCGCGAACAGATCGTAGCCGTGCAGAAGCTTGTAGTAGATATACAGCAGTATCGAAAGCGCGGCGCAGACGAGGCCCATGATATTGCGCTTCCCGCCAAGCGTTACGACGAAGAATAGAACAAGCGCAATCAGCGAGAAGGTGAGGCAAAAAACAGGGATGGGGTCGAAACTCACAAGCCCCGCGCGGAGCCATTGGAGCGTGCGCATGATCGTATAGGGATGGCACGATAAGGCGCAGCCCAGGCTGATGAAAAAGGCGAGTATAGACTTCCAGCTTCGCCGAAGCGTGAAGAAGGAGAGCATGAACGCGGATACCGCCGTTACGTCGCCCGAGTTCATGAGGAAGAATACGGCGGAGTAGCGCGCGCCCGCGTACAGGGACGCTCCATGCAGCATCAGCCGATAAGCTAGGGCGTAAACGCCCGCCCCCATCAGCGCGATGCCCGCGAGCATCCATCCGCCGATGTCGGCGCCGGAGGTGTGCGCATCGATCAGTTCGCGGAAGCGGTGGCGCTCATTTTTCCCGGCAAGCAGGCTTCGCCCGAGCTTCGGGAACACTTTCTTTATAAGCCCAAGCAAAAGAGCCACGGCGAAGACCTTTGCCAAAATGAACAGATACCACACGAAAGAGGCCATCCATGCGCCCTCGCTCACACCGTTGACGGTTGAGGTATACGGCCGCCCCTGCGCGTCATAATGGATGATATCCTTGCCGAGGCCTGCGAGCAGCGAATTGCCGAGGATAAGGAAAAAGTAACACAGCACCACAATGAAGGCGACGGCGAGCGCGTTGGTGAGATAAAACGCCAGCCGCGCGGGGAATGGTTTCCTTGTTTTTTCCATTGCGATTCCTCCTGCAAGCTATGAAAATGCTTGGTTTACTGAAATATATAATATCAGCCTCTTTGCATTTTGGCACGAAGAATTTACAATAGTACCATAAAACACTCTTTTGCGCTTTCGCGCGCGGGCGTGCGCGCTGCGGCGCAAGTTGCCTAAGTTCCGGCGAATTGCGCGCGGCGGTTGCGCAATTTCCAAGCGCGCTTTATGGTGCGCAACCGGGCGGGGTGTTATCATCGTGGCACCGAAATGAACGATGATGGGGAGGGAAACCACATGATACTCGCGGACAAAATACTTCAGCTTCGAAAAAGCAGCGGCTGGTCGCAGGAGGAACTCGCGGAGAAGCTTAACGTTTCGCGCCAGTCGATTTCCAAATGGGAGAGCGCGCAGAGCATTCCCGATATCGGCAAGATACTCGAGCTCTCGCAGCTTTTCGGCGTAACGACGGACTACCTTATAAAGGATGAAATCGAGAAGCCCGCCTACTCGGGCTCGGACGATGTGTCCAACCTGCCCGGCGTATCCGTGCAGGAAGCCAACTCCTATATGGAAGCCTATGTCCGCTATGCGCGGCGGGTCGGCACGGGCGTTATGCTGTGCATACTGAGCCCTGCGCTGCTGATCCTGTTCATCGGCTTAGCGATGTCGAACCTGCCCGGCGTTGCAATCTCGGAGCGGATTGCCACGGGAGCCGGCGTGGTGACACTGCTCGCCATGGTCGCCGCGGGCGTCGCGACCATCGTCGCCAGCGCGACGCGCATGCGCCGCTACGGATACCTCAAGCGCGGCAACTTCGAGCTGCAATACGGCGTGGAGGGTATCGTGCGTGGGCGGCGGGACGGCTTCGAAGGCAAGCACACAGCCATGGTCGCCACCTCGATTTCGCTGTGCATCCTCTGCCCGGTACCCCTAATCCTCGCGAGCATCATGAACGCTCCCGAATTCACGCTGATCCTGCTCGTGAGCTTGCTGCTGATCATCGTCGCCGCCGCGGTGTTCCTGTTCATCATGGCGGGCATGATAAAGGCCTGCTACGACCGTCTGCTCGGCGAGGGGGATTATACCGCAGAGGAGCGCGAGGAGAGCAAGCGCAAGGATAAGTTCGGCGCGATCTATTGGCCCTGCGTCACGGCCGTCTACCTTGGCGTGAGCTTCCTCACGCACCGCTGGGACGTCACCTGGATCATGTGGCCGGTCGCCGCGCTGGTGTTCGTAGCCATCACGGCTGCGCTCAAGGCGAGGAGCAAGGAATAAATAAGGTTTAACACCTCGGCGAGCTTCCGTCCGCGGCGCGGGCGGAAGCCGCTTTTATATAAGGGCGCAAAGCTTTTCGCCAATAATATACTCCTTCGCGCAAAACCGCTCTCATTGACATAAGCGTATGGATGTGTTACAGTTTTAACAAGCGCGAAACTGATCGCGTTTCTTGTTGTGTCAAGATCCGGCCGCGCCGGAAATCACACCAGAAAGGATTCGCAAACATGGTAACTCTCAAAGTCGACGGCAAAACGGTTCAGGCCGAGCCGAACAAGACGGTGCTCGAGGTCTGCATCGCACAGGGCATCCGGATCCCCACGCTTTGCAACCTCAAGGACATCAACAACATCGGCGCCTGCCGCATGTGCCTCGTGGAGGAAGTCAAGACCGGCAAGCTTCAGGCATCCTGCGTTTTCCCCGTGAGCGAGGGTCTCGAAATCAGGACCAATTCGCCCAAGGTGCTCGAGGCGCGCCGCTCGGTGCTGGAGCTGATCCTCTCCGACCATGATCGTTCCTGCCTTACCTGCAAGCGCAACCAGAGCTGTGAGCTCCAGACCCTTGCCAACGAGTTGGGTATAGAAGAAATCGAGTTCGACGGCGAGCGCATCATCAAAACCATAGATGAGCTTTCCCCGAGCATCGTTCGCGATAACAACAAGTGCATCCTCTGCCGCCGCTGCGTGGCGGCGTGCGACAAGGTGCAGAATGTGTACGCCATAGGCATGCAGAACCGCGGCTTCAAGACCCAGATAGGCTCTGAGTTCGGCAAGAGCCTCGCGGAGATCGCCTGCATCAACTGCGGCCAGTGCATCGCCGCGTGCCCCACGGGCGCGCTCACCGAACAAGATTCCACGGCCGAGGTCTGGGAGGCGCTGGCCGATCCCAAGAAGTTCGTCGTGTTCCAGACCGCGCCCTCTATCCGCGTCGCCATCGGCGAGGAATTCGGCCTGCCCATAGGCACGCGCTGCACGGGCAAGATGGTCACGGCTATCCGCCGCCTCGGCGCCGACCGCGTGTTCGATGTGGACTTCGCTGCCGACCTCACCATCATGGAGGAGGGTACGGAG
>JAPXSN010000006.1:0-39529 GCA_033813015.1 Clostridia bacterium
AAGAAGGAAGGCTATCCCAAGAAGGACGGCTACGCCCCGCGCTATAACGACGGTCAGAAGAAGGAAGGCTATCCCAAGAAGGACGGCTATACGCCGCGCTATAACGACGGCCAGAAGAAGGAAGGCTATCCCAAGAAGGACGGCTATACGCCGCGCTATAACGATGGTCAGAAGAAGGAAGGCTATCCCAAGAAGGACGGCTTCCGGAAGCAGGACGGCTTCGACAGGGGCGCAAAGTATCAGGACAAGGGTTATTCCAAAGACGGGAAGCCGTATTACCGTAAACCGGAGCAGGGAGGGTCGGACGCGCCCTACGAGCGCGGCAACAAGCCGCAGCGTGGACAGGAGCGCAAGCCGCAGGCTGCACCGGTCGATCGCGAGGAAACCGTGAAGGACGAACTGCCCTACCTCGTGATGGGGCGCAACGCCGTGCGCGAGGCCATTAAGAGCGGCAGGAGCATCGACAAAATACTCGTGTCGAAGGAGCCGGACGGTTCCTTGCGCGAGATCATGGGCTTCGCGCGCGACCGCAACATCCGCATAGACGAGGTGGAAAAGGCAAAGCTGGACGAGCTGTGCATGCCCTTTGGGCACGGCGGCAAAACCGGCAACCATCAGGGCATCGTCGCGCAGGTGCCGGGCGTGGAATACTGCGAGCTTTCGGATATGCTGGGCGCAGCAAAGGAGAAGAACGAGAAGCCGTTCATCATCCTGCTCGACGGCATCGAGGATCCGCACAATTTGGGCTCCATCATACGAAGCGCGGTCTGCGCGGGCGCACACGGCGTGGTGATTCCCAAGCGCCGCTCGGCCTCGGTGACCGCAGCCGCGTGCAAAGCAAGCGCGGGCGCGACGGAATACTGCAAAGTCGCGCGCGTTTCAAACCTCGCGGGCGCCATCGACCGGCTCAAGGACGAGGGGCTTTGGATCTGCGGCGCGGACATGGCGGGCAAGCCCATGGGCGAGGTTCGCATGGAGGGTGCGCTGGCGCTCGTCATCGGCGGCGAGGGGGAAGGGATTTCCCACCTCGTGAAGGAGAAGTGCGACTTCCTCGCCAAAATACCGCTCGCGGGGCCCATCGACTCGCTCAACGCCTCGGTCGCCGCGGCGGTGCTGATGTTTGAAAAAAGAAGGCAGGACGGGAACGCGAAATGACCGATTATGCGGCGCTCTCCGACGAGCAGCTCGTGGCCGTTTCCCACTCGGGGGACGAGCTCGCGGACGAGGAGCTCATCGAGCGCTATAAAAATATGGTGCGCATCAAGTCGCGCCCGTACTTCCTTATAGGCGCGGATCGCGAGGATCTTGTGCAGGAAGGGATGATCGGGCTGTTCAAGGCCGTGCGCGATTATTCCGCGGGACATGAGATGAGTTTCCGCTCGTTTGCGGATATGTGCGTGCATCGGCAGATCATCACGGCCATCAAGCGCGCCACGCGCAAGAAGCACGCGCCGCTCAACACCTATGTTTCCATCTATCGCAACGAGGATGAGGAGCGCGAGCGCCCGCTCATCGACACCATGCCCACCTCGCGCACCGAAAACCCGGAGGAGCTTTTCATCTCCCGCGAGTCGGTAGAGGGTATGCGCGGCATGCTCGAGGATATGCTCTCCCCGCTTGAGAAGCGCGTGCTGGATTTGTTTCTCGACGGGCGCTCATACGTAGAGATTTCCGAGGTTATCCTGCGCGGCCCGAAGACCGTGGACAACGCGCTGCAAAGGATCAAAAAAAAGCTCGAGGCGTATTTGGAGCAGAACAAATAAAAAAAACGGCTCCCGCTTATCACGCAAGCCGTTTGTTTTTGCACCCGTTTGCCCATTGCCAATTAAAAATCGGAAAAACGCCGCCGCGGGCGGGGAATGGACGATTGAATTTTCGATTGCCCTTATCGGTTCCGCCATTATATAATTTTCCACATGGGTGTAAAAGCTGTTATTTTCGACATGGACGGGTTGATGTTCGACACCGAGCGCGTTGCGGGCGAGGGCATGAGCGAGGCGCTGCGCCGCCAGGGCTTTGAGGCGAACGAGGCGCTGCTCCGGGATTTGCTCGGCATCAACACCGAGGACACGCTGCGCGTACTGAGCGCGCATACCGGCGGATTGCTTGACGCCGCGCGGGCGCTCGCGGACACGGACGCATACATTGAAGCGTATATCACGACGCGCGGCACGCCGGTGAAGCCCGGCCTCGCCGCGCTGCTCGACGCACTCGACGCGCACAGGCTGCCCCGCGCCATCGCCTCCTCAAGCCCCATGGGGCGAATCCTGAGAAATGTCGAGCTGGCAGGCTTCGCGGGGCGTTTCGACGCCGTCATCAGCGGCGACGATGTGGCGCGCGGCAAGCCCGAGCCGGATATCTTCCTCGCCGCGGCCAAAGCGCTCGGCGTTGCGCCGGAGCATTGCATGACGCTCGAGGATTCCCCGAACGGCATCGAAGCTGCAAAGCGCGCGGGCATGATGGCCGTGATGGTGCCCGATCTGCATACGCCGGACGAGCGGGATTGCGCGGGGCTTTTTGCGCTCATCCCCACGCTCTTTGAGGCGATTTCGCTGCTCGACGGGGAAGCCTGATATGACAGCGCTGCTGCTGGTCGTCATTTACGCGGCCTTCATCGGCCTCGGCCTGCCGGACTCGCTGCTCGGCGCGGCATGGCACGGTCGGTTCGAGCCTTCTCTCCGAGCGGCTTATCCGACGCTTTGGCACGGCGACAATCACGGCCGCGAGCATTTTCATGACAGCAGCTGCGCTCATGGGCATGGGCTTCGTGCAGCGCTTTTGGGTTATGATGCTGCTTGCAGTACCGCTCGGCTTCGGCGGGGGCACCGTGGATTCCGCGCTCAACAACTTCGTGGCGCTCAACTACAAAGCCAGCCACCTGAACTGGCTGCACTGCTTCTGGGGCGTGGGCGCGACGGCAGGTCCCATGGTGATAGCGCTGTATCTTGCACGGAACAACTGGCACGGCGCGTATCGCGCGGTGTCGCTGACGCTTCTTTGCATCGCCTCGCTCGTGACGCTCTCCTTCCCGATGTGGAAGCTTTTCCCCTGCGTGGCCGCGCACGGCAAAGGGGCAAAACCCGTCCCCAAGTCGGTTTTGCTCCGCGTTCCCGGCGTGTTCGCAGCGGGCCTCGCGTTCTTCTTCTACTGCGGCGGCGAGGTCGCGACGGGTCTCTGGGCGAGCAGCTACTTCGTCAGCGTCAAGGGCGTCGCGCCCGACACGGCGGCGAGCTGGGCTGCCGTGTACTATTTCGGCATCACTGCCGGCAGGCTCCTTTCGGGCTTCGCCGCGCTGAAGTTTTCGGATAGAACCCTCGTGCGCGCAGGACTTGTGCTGCTCCTCGCGGGCGTGGGCGTGTTGCTGCTGCCTGTTTCGGGGTTTTCGCAGGTCGTCGGGCTCTGCCTGGTCGGGCTTGGCTGCGCGCCCATTTTCCCCTCGCTCATCGACCAAACGCCAAAGCTCTTCGGCGCGGAACGCTCGCAGGGGATTATGGGCTTACAGCTTGCCTTCGCCTATGCTGGCAGCACGCTGCTCGGCCCGCTTTTCGGATGGCTGATGCCCGTCATCGGCCTTCGCGCGTGGCCGGTGTATCTGCTCGCCATGTTCGGCCTTTTGATCATCGCCACGGAATATACGCAAAAAAAGGCGGTGAAAATCGCGTCGGAGGCGAAGTAATCAAAAAGCGTATTGGATTACGCCTGTGTGGGATGCTATAATCCGAATATGAAGAAGCTGCGCCCTTATCTCAAATACGCGCTTTTGCTGCTGGCCGCGGCGTTCATCGCCGTGGGGATATTCCGACAGGAGTACCTCTCGGTGCTTCGAAAGGCGGTCATGATCTGCCTCGAGTGCATAGGCATAGGGTGACGGTATGAAGGCGATATGGAATTTCCTTAAAAAACGCCCCGTGATCCAGGCCTTCTGGGCGCTCGTCACAAACTCGCGCCTGGGCAATTTCTTCAACGGCACCATCTACACGGGCGATCTCAAGGCCGTCTGCGTGCCGGGACTCAACTGCTACTCCTGCCCCGGGGCGACCGGCGCGTGCCCCATCGGCGCGCTACAGGCCCAGCTTGGCGGATGGAAACGCGGCTTCGCGTTCTACACGGCGGGCTTATTGATTCTCTTCGGCGCGCTGTTCGGAAGATTGATCTGCGGCTTTCTGTGCCCGTTCGGCTTCATACAGGACCTTCTTTATCGGATTAAAACCAAGAAGTTGCGCGTGCCAAAGAAACTCGATACGCGGCTTCGCTATATCAAATACGCCATACTCGCGGTGTTCGTCATCATATTGCCCATCTTTCTTGTGAGCGAATACGGCGTGAGCACACCGTGGTTCTGCAAGCTCATCTGCCCCGCGGGCACGCTCGAGGGCGGCATCCCCCTCGTCGCGGCCAACGCGGATTTGCGCGCGAGCGTTGGCGGACTCTACGCGTGGAAGGTGGCGCTGATGATCTTCATCCTCGCGCTGTGCGTCTTCCTCTCGCGGGCGTTCTGCAAATATATCTGCCCGCTGGGCGCCATTTATTCCTTCTTCAACCGCGCGAGCTTCTTTCGCATGAAGCTCGACGAAGGCCGGTGTACCCGCTGCGGCGCGTGCTCGCGCGTCTGTCCCATGGACATCGACGTGCCGCACGATCTCGATGGGCCGGAGTGCATCCGTTGCCAGGAATGCAGGCACATCTGCCCCCACGGCGCGATCTGCGCAAGCTTCGCCGCGGGAGTCAAGCGTAAGGAGGCTTCAGAACATGCTTCGCATTGAATCTGCGCACAAGGTGGACAGGCTTGCCCGCGAAAACGTCCCTGCGGCGCGCTGCAAAAGCGGGGATAAGGTCGCGTTTGTGACCGAGGATTGCTACGATGGCGCGGTTTCCGATTCAGGGGAACGCAGCTATGATGAGCGCATGGAGAACCCCGCGACGGGGCCGCTGTTCATCGAGGGCGTTATGCCCGGGGATGCGCTCAAGGTCGAAATACTCTGCATCAAAACCCGTCCGTGGGGCGCGATGGGCACGTACTTTGGCCACGGCGCGTTTCGCAAATACACGGGCGCGTACGAGATGCGCGCACTCACCTTCGACGGGGAATTTGTGGCGCTCGCAGGGCATAGGCTCAGGCTCGAGCCCATGATAGGAGTCATCGGCGTCGCGCCCATGGGCGAAGCCGTTCCGACCGTTACGCCCGGGCCTCACGGCGGCAACATGGACTGCTCGCGTATCGTCGCAGGCTCAACCATCTTCTTCCCGGCGGCATGCGAGGGCGCGCTGCTCGCCATGGGCGATCTGCACGCGCTCATGGGCGACGGCGAGGTGTTCGGCTACGGGCTCGAGGTTTCGGGCGAGGTCGAGGTGCGCGTAAGCGCCGTCCCCGGCATGACGCTCGCGCAGCCCCTTCTGTTTGAGGGCGGGCGCGCCATGGTCATCGCCTCCGCCAAAACGCTCGATGAGGCGACGGACCTTGCGGTGCAAACGCTCTACGAGCTTTTGCTCTCGCGCGGCGTGGACCGCGTCGAGGCGGGCCTGCTCCTTTCGCTTAAATGCGACGTTGCCGTCTGCCAGATCGTCGACCCTCTCGTGACGGTGCGCGCGATGCTCCCGCAGGACTTTTTAATAATTGACAATCGGCCACCTCTAACAACCCCGCAAAAAAAGCGTCACGGGCAATTAAACAGCAAAGATGAGTAAGCGAAGGGATTTAACCGCTATTTGCGGCTAAATCCCTTCGCTCTCGGCCCTCATAGGGCCGAATTTTCCGGGAATGGACATGGCTATGCCATAGCTGGCTGCTGCCGACTCGCCTTGCGCGCCGCCTCCTCCGCCAACCGGTTCAGCGTGACCACTCGCCGGATGTTGTAGAGCAGGTTCAAAAGGGAAATCTCGAACGTCGCCCGCAGTATCCTTTTACAGCGGATGTTCGTTCCCCCCAGCGATTGCACCATACTCCCGAAAATATGATCGGAATGAATTGGTTGAAATCCACCGCCTTGCCCATCTGTTCAAGGCAATCTCCCAGCTTTGTGATTTTCTCCCGCCGGCTGCTCTCGTCGAATATCCCGATCTGCATCGCGCTCACCTGCCGTTTTCTTTTATTTTACCATATCTGAAACGGGGAATCCCTGCTTTCTTTCGCAGGGATTCCCCGTTTTTTACCTTCGGTTTTTAGAGGTTACTAATTGTCAATTACCCCAGTTTATTCCCGCATCCCGCGCAGAACTTCGCGCCCGGCTGCGCTTTCGCGCCGCAACTCGGGCAGAACGCGGCCGCTGCCTGTTCGGGCTTCTTCGTGCCGCAGCTCGGGCAGAAGGCCATGGCCGCGCCGTTGTCCGCGCCGCAGGCGCACTTCCACCCGCCCGCAGCCGGAGCCGCCTGCTGCGCCTGAGCTTGCTGGTTCTGCATCTGCTGCTGGTTGGAAGCGGAAAACGCGCCCGCCATATTGCCCGTGGCGTTCATCGCGAGGCCCACGCCCATGAAGGCCGCGCCCGCGCCCGCCTCGTTGCTGCCCGCCGCCTCGACGCCGCGTGCCATCGCGCCCTGCACATAGCCTTCGCGCACGCTGGGGTCGGAGAGCATCGCGCCGGCGTTGCGCATGTTGATGAGCTTCTGGCTCTCCTCATCGTAGGAGAGGGAGCCTATGCCTACGCTCTGCACCTGCATGCCGCGCATCTGGTTCCAGTCGGGGTCGAGGGTCTCGGCCATGTATTTAGAGAGCTCGCGCGTCTTGCTCGTCACAAAGCTGATGCGCGTGCCGTCGGCGCTCATCTGGTTGATGGCACTCTGCAGCGCCTCGAGGAACTCGTTGAGGTACTGCTCGTTGATGTCGTTGATGTCCACATGCTCCGCGTTCCTCGGAATTGCTTCCATATAGAACTTGAGCGGGTCGGTCACCTTGATGGAGTAGGCTCCGTGCGCGCGCAGGAACAGCTCGCTGTTATAGAAGCTGTCGAAGTAGTTGATGGGGTTGCGCGTGCCGAACTTGATGCCCTTGATTTCCTGCAAATTGATGAAGAATACCTTCTGCGCCGAGGAGGGTGTGCCGCCGTATTTGATTCTCTGGAAGGTTTCCTTGAGCGAATCCCCGAACTGCCCGCCGAAGAGCGAGGGCATAGAGGAATGCTCCACCTTGAAATACCCCGGCTCCGCCGTGTAATCCACGACCTTGCCGCCGTCCACGAGCATCATGAACTGGTTGTCGTATACATGGATGATGGAGCCGTTGGAAACCGTATCCGCGGTGCCCTTGAGGTTTTGGTTGCGCTTGTCGCCTTGGCGAACCTTTACGCCCGAGGCGAATACGGTGTTGTCCCCCATATCGCCGCACTCGACGACCTCGAGCCAGGAATCCGCGAGCCCGCCGCCGATGGCGCCTATTACTGCCTTAATAATGCCCATTGTATGCCTCCTCATATTTGATGATACGATGATTTTCCAATTTGAGTATATTATCCTTTTGTGCGCTGCATTTGTCAAGTTAGGGAGGATTTGAAGGTTTTTCGCGCTTGTGGTATAATAATCGTATATTTCCGACACGGGGGCGATTATGTCCTTTCACCTCGCCCGGCGCACCGCGCGGCTCGCCGCAATCTGCCTGCTGACCCTGACGCTCTGCCCCGCGCTCGCGGGCTGCTCCGCGTTCGCTCTGCTTTCGCAGACCCCTGCAGCCTCGCCCACGCTTTCGCCGGAGCCCGAAGGGACCGACGCCCCTTCTCCTGAAGCGGAGCCGAGCCTGATGATCAGCGAACTCATGGCGGACAACGCAACGCATTTCATGCAGGGCTTTGCGGACTGGATTGAGGTGTTCAACACGGGCGACGCCGCGATCGACCTTTCCGATTATTATGTTTCCGAGGATGAGTTCCACCCCTATGCGCACCGGCTGCCCGCGCTCACGCTCGAGCCGGGTGGATTCGCCGTGCTCGTGTGCGGCCGCGATATCCCCTTCGGCCTCGCCAAAGAGGGCGGCACCGTCGTTTTAACGCGCGCCGGAGGCGCGCGCGCGGACATCGCACAATACCCCGCGCTGGGGGAGGACGAATCGTATGCCGCCGGGGAAATCTCGTCGCGCGCCACGCCGGGCTTTGCCAACACAGAGGAAGGCTGCGCAGCCTATCGCGCGTCGCTCGAGCAAGGGCTCGTCATCAACGAGGCGCTCTCGAAGAACGCGGGCGCGTACGCCGCAGACGGGGCATATCCCGACGCGGTCGAGCTCAGGAACCTGTCCGATGTTCCCGTTGAGCTTTCGGACTACTTCCTTTCGGACGATATGGATGACCTGCTGCTCTGGCAGCTTCCCGCAGGCACGCTCGCGCCCGGAGAAATCGCCGTTTTCCCCGCCACGGGGGACGCGCTCACCGGCGCGCCGTTCAAAATAAGCGCGCAGGGCGAGGCGCTCTACCTGAGCGGGGCCGACGGCTCCGTCGCGGACGCGCTGCTCATACCCGCGCTCGCGGCGAACGTCAGCTACGGCAGGGCGGGGAACGGGTACGCGCTGTTCCAGCCGCCAACGCTCGGCTTTGAGAACGGCGGGGGGACTCTGACCCCGCTCGAAGCGCCGACGGCCTCCCTCGCGCCCGGCATGTACGCGCAAGCCGTGGCGGTGACGCTTGCGGGCGAAGGGGATATCTACTACACGGTAAACGGCGCGGAGCCGACCAAAACGCGCGGCAGGCTCTACGACGGCGCACCCGTCGAGATCGCCGCGACGACATCGCTGCGCGTGCGCGCCTACCGGGGGGAGATCGCCTCCGACGCTTCGACGTACTGCTACTTCATCAGCGAGCCGGACTATGCCCTGCCCGTCTTGAAGCTCACCGCCTCGCAGGGCACGCTCACGGGCAGCGGCAGCATCTACGAAAATTATACGGGCAGCCGCGAGGTGAAAGCAAACCTCACTCTCTTCGTTGGCGGCAAACAGGAATTTTCGCTCGACTGCGGCGTTTCCATGTTCGGCGCGGGCAGCAGGGTGCTTTCCAAGAAATCCTTTAAACTGCGCTTTCGCAAGTTATACGGCAACGGGAAGCTCTCCTATAACATGTTCGAAGGGCTCGGCGTGGGCAGCTTCGACGCGCTGGTGCTGCGTTCCGGCAGCGAGGATCAGGGCCGCGCTTTCTTTCGGGATGAGCTGATGACCTCACTCGCGGGCCGCTCGGACATGGATACGCTCTACGTGCAGGCGTATCGGCCTGTCAACCTCTACATCAACGGGGAATACTTCGGCATTTACTTCGTGCGCGAGTGGGTACGCGAGGGCTATGTTGCCGCGCATCTCAACGTGGGCGAGGAATCCGTATCCATCATCGAGGGTTGGGATTATGCCATACGCGGCTCGGGTGAAAGCTATTTCGATGCGCTCAACTACTGCCGTAATAACGGCGACCTTTCGGACAACACGAAGTGCGCCTACGTGCTCGCGCGCGTCGACGAGGTGAGCCTCATGGATTATTACATCGCGCGCGCCTACGGGGGCGACCACGACCTTGCCAACATCCGCCATATCCAATCGAGCGAGGGAGACGGCAAATGGCGCGTGGTGTTCTTCGACCTCGACTGGGCGTTCACGGAATCCTCCGAGAACGACCCGTTTTACGCGCTGCTCGGCACGAGGAAGAACCTTCGCGGGCACAACAATGTGATGATGCGCGCGCTTTTGACCAACGCGGACTTTCGCGCAGCCTTCCTCGCGCGCGTCGGGCACGAACTTTCGACGACCTTCGCAACCCGGAACGTGCTCGCGCGCATCGACGAAATGGAGAAGGAGCTCGAAGCCGACATGCCCTACGAGTGCAAGCGCTGGCGAAGGAGCATGGAAAGCTGGCGCGCTCACGTGGAACGCCTGCGCGAGTTCGCGCGTGACGGGCGAGGCAGAGCCTCCGACCGTGCGGGCCTGCTCGCCGCGGACGCGGTCACGACGTTTGATATGACTCAGGAGGAAGTCGCGGTTTATTTTGCGGGGATAAGCGCCAATAGGTAAACTCTAAAAACGACTGAAAACAGCCTTTTTAGCTTTAGAAAAGCCGCACAAACAGGCAACTTTCAATTTTTAAGCCCAGGTTTTTAGAGATTGTCCAACGGACAATTACTCTTCGATGACAAGGTACGGCCTGAGCCGCTCGAAGTCCGCCGGGTTGCTCACGACCAGCTCCACGCAGGTGATGCGCTCATCCTGGAACATCTGCGTCAGGGCGATATACTGGCAGAGTGTAGATTTGAGGTTGAGCCTGTCCCCCTCCTGCGTGACGAGCTCCACGCGGCCGGGGCAGGCGTTGACCGCCGCGAAAAAGGGCCGGGGCTCCGCGATGTTGGTAATCTTCATAAGCTCACTCCCACTCTATGGCGCCCACGGAGCCGAGGTATTCCTCCGCGAAATCCATGTAGTCTTCCGCGAGGCGCATGGCGTACATCTTGTATTGCGGAAAGCGGGCCTTCATTCCCTCGAAAAGCACCTCATAAGCCGCGTCGTCATCATACACCTCGCCCGCGTCCGCGCCCGAGGTTTTCATGTATTGCTCGTCAAGCGCCATGAGCGCGTCCACGAGCGCGGGCAGCTCCCCTTCCTTGAGGAAGGAGAAATCCCCCTCCGCGGCGAACTTATCGAGTATATACTTCCTCATTTCGCTGATATCCACATCGGCGTACATTATTTCACCCCCTTGAGCTGAGTTTCAAAATCGTCCAGCGCCTCGGCGAACGCATCCAGTGAAGAAAGCACCGCTTCCGGCCTTGTGAGATCTACGCCCGCGATCTTCAATTCCTCGAGCGGATAGTCGCTGCCGCCCGTCGTGAGAAATTTGAGGTAATCCGAGGCGTCCCCTGTTTTGAGGATGCGCGTGGCGATGGCGACCGCGCTGCAGAAGCCCGTCGCGTACTGGTATACGTAGAACGCGTTGTAGAAGTGCGGGATGCGCGCCCATTCGACCGCCTGGCAGTCGTCCACAATAGCGCCCTCGTAGTAGAGCTCGTTGAGCGAGCGATACAGCGCGGTGAGGCCTTGGGCCGTGAGCGGCTCGCCCGCCTCATGCATTTCGTGCGCCTTTCGCTCGAATTCGGCGAACAGCGTCTGGCGGAACACGGTCGTGCGAAAGCCCTCGAGGAAGTGATTGAGCACATACGCGCGGCGCGCGGGATCGGTTTCCGCCGCGATTAGGTACTTGCACAGAAGCACCTCGTTGACGGTCGAGGCCACCTCCGCGACGAGTATGTGGTAATCGTGGTTGGCGTAATCCTGCGCCTCGTTGGATTTGTAGGAGTGCATCGCGTGGCCGAGCTCGTGTGCCATGGTGAAGGCGTCGTCGAGCTTGTTTGCGTAGTTCAGCAGAACATACGGATGCGAGCCGTAAACGCCGCAGGAGAAAGCGCCCGTGGTCTTGCCGCGGTTCTCGTAGACGTCCATCCAGCGCTTGGCGTAGGCCTCGTCGAGAAGCTTTGCGTATTCCTCGCCCAGCGGCGCAAGCGCCTTCTTCACAAGCGTCTTGCCGGACTCGTAATCGATG
Source organism: Clostridia bacterium (assembly GCA_033813015.1). GTDB lineage: Bacteria > Bacillota > Clostridia > Christensenellales > CAG-138 > Phil1. Next base: position 11,487 of record JAPXSN010000006.1, read on the forward strand.
TGGAAGTCCACCTCCGGCAGCAGCGGGCAGTAGAGGTCGTACATGTGCAGCTCGTCGAGGCCGAGCGCTTCCTTTCGCACGGCGAGGTACTTCTTCATCGTCCAAAGGCGGGCGTGGATGGCCTGCGTGAGGCTGTCGAGCACGCTCACGGGCACGTTAGAGCGAAACAGCGCCGCCTCGCATGCGCTTTTGTAGCCGCGCGTCGAAGCGTCGTAGCAGTCGAGCTTAACGGAGCCGTCGTAAAGCGCGGCGATGGTGTTGATGTATTTGTTATATTCGCCGAAGTATTTTTCGAACGCTTCTTTCCTTACGCGGCGGTCCGCGCTCTCGCGGAACACGCCGAAGCTCGCGTGCGTGAGACGGGCGGGCTCGCCCTTTTCATCCGTTACGTCGGGGAATGCCATATCCACGCTCGAAAGCATGGTGAAGGCATTTTGCGGCGTCTGCGCGGCGTCTCCGAGGAGGGCGAGCATCTCCTCGCGCTTGGTGTCGAGCGTGTGGGCGCGCGCGCGGCAGATATCTTCGACCATGTGGCGGTACGTCGCAAGGCCGGGGGCATTCATGTACTCCGCGAGTATGTCCGCGGGGATGGCGAGCAGCTCCGGCGTCAGGAAGGCTTCCGCAGCGCGCGCGGAAACGGCCAGACGACTCGCCCGGGCTTCCATCCTCTGGTACTCGGGGTCGGAATTGTCCGCGCTCTTATGCAGCATGGCGTAGATGAAGACGATCTCGAGCTTCTCCTGCGCGGCCATGATCGCGTCGAGCGCAAGTTTGAGCGAATCCGCGCTCTTGTCCAGCGTGCCGGCGAGCGCGGGGATGTTTGCGACAAGCCCTTCCACCTCGGCGAACGCCTTTTCCCATTCCTCTTTTGATGCATAGATGTGGGTGAAATCCCACAGGCAGCGCGAATCCATATCCCTTCTGTGCTTAAGCTCCATGCTCTCCTCCATCGTTGTTTTCGTTGCCGTGCGCACCGTTCTGGCCGTGCGCTGCATCGCTCCAATTAAACTGTTCCGTGTAGCTGCGGTTCGTCTGCTCCGCGCTCGCTCGGTCATACGCGCTCCACTCCGCGTGCAGGGGCTCCGCCGCTCCGTAATAATGCGCATGCTCGGTCTGGTATGCATCCGACTCGCTTTGGGTCTCGGGCTGCTCCATGTGCAGCCACGCGTTTCCCTCGAGCCGCACGCGCGCGTCGTAGTAGAGCACCGTGTCGAGCGCCGGGGCGTAGAGCATAGCAACGATAGCCAGGCACACCAGACCCAGCATCAGCACGGCGTAGAGCGCGATGCCCGTTGCGAGGAGCGCCGGATCCGCGGAATCGAACATCAGCGCCGCGACGAGCAGCATCAGCGCACCTATGACGAGCTTGGCGCACAGAAAGACCGCGAGGTACAGCACCTTCGCGCCGATTATGCGGCCAAAGCGCTTCGAGGCGAGCTTGATGGACCTTCCCACGGCGTCGAAGTTAAAGACGCTCTCGTTGACCGCGATGGGGTAGGTGAGGCTGATGAAGCTCTGGCCGCCGAGCGTGACGGCCATGCTCAGCAGAAAGAGGAAGCCGAAATAGACGAAGACGCCCGCGCCAACGCCCGAAAGCAGAGCCAGCGGATTCCCCAACGAGCCGCCCAACGAGCCCTCCAGCACGCCGCCCGAGAGCAGGCCGGGAAGAGCGGCCGCGACCCCCGCAAAGCCGAATATGCCGCCAAACATGCTCGATACGATCGACTGCACGATGGAGAGCGCGATGCCGCACACGACTAGGCACAGGTAGGTCGTGAAAAAGCGCTTGAGCGCGTATTTCGAGCGGCGGAACAGGTTGCCCGTCGACGCGCCGGGGCCGTATATGCGCGCGGACATTTCCCCATACAGCACGCCGTTGAGAATGGGCTGATAGAGCAGCAGCACCGCAAGCATCAGAACCATGGACAGCAGCACCGCCACGACGATGCTTATGACGAAGTCAACGCTCTCATAATCCCCCTTGATGACGGAGCCGAGCACCGGCGAGAACACGACGGCCACGCCGACCATAAGGATCAGCAGCATGAGCAGCACGTAGAAGAAGGCGGCGCCGAAGTTGCGGCGCACGAGCCTCCACGCGATGCCGAATGTGCCGCGCATCGTCAGCGGGCGGATGTGGATGGGTCCTTCGAATCTCATGCGAATCTCCTTTCATATGTCGGGTCAGAGCAGTTTCCTCGTTTGAATATATACGTCACCGCTGCCCACGGTGACCACGAGGTCGCCGGGGCGCGCGTTTTTCTCAAGGTATTCGCTGATCTCCTCGAAGGTTGGAAGATACAGGGACTCCGAGCCTCCCTCATGGATGCCGCGCACCATGTCCCGCGCGTGGACGGACCCGTCATCCTTCTCGCGGCCGGGATAGATATCCGGCACGAGCACGACGTTCGCGTCGGCAAAGCAGGTCACGTTTTCAAGGAAAAGCGTCTTTGCGCGCGTGTAGGAATTGCACTGGAACACGCAGTAGAGCTTCCCGTGCCGCATGCGTTTGGCCGCGGCGAGCGTGGCCGCGATCTCGGCGGGGTGGTGTCCGTAGTCGTGGTATATCCGCACGCCGTTCTTTTCGCCGTAGAACTCGAAGCGCCTGCGCGTATTCTCGAAGCGCGAGAGGGCACCCGATATGCTATCCATCGGCGCGCCGAGTGCGAGAGCCACCGCCGCGGCTGCGACGGCGTCGATGACCGCGTGCTCACCCGGCACCCTGAGCGCGATGCTGCCAAGGGTCTCACCGCGAAAGACGAGGTCGAACGAGGCGCAGCCGTCGTCGTCAAAGGCGACGTTCGCCGGGGTGTAGTCCGCGTCCTTCACGCCGTAGGAAAGCTTCCTGCCCGCGTGCTGCGCGAACAGCATTGCCACGCGCGGGTCATCCGCGCAGCCGAGCAGAAGGCCATTTTCGGGCAGCAGCACGATGAACTTTCGGAACGCCTCCACAATGTGCTCCATATCCCCGTAATAATCGAGGTGGTCGTTGTCGATGTTGTTGACGAGGGCGATGGTGGGGCGAAGCGTCAAAAAGCTTTCGACGTATTCGCACGCCTCTGTGATGAACAGCTCGCGCGAGCCGAGGCGCACGCCGCCCTTGAGGAAATCCACGAAGCCGCCGACGTGCACCGTCGCATCCATGCCGCCGGATTCGGAAATCAGCGCGAGCATGGAGGTGATGGTGGTTTTGCCATGGCAGCCTGCGATGCCCGCGACCTCTTTGTAACCCTCGGTAAGCTGGCCGAGCGCCACGCTGCGCTCGATTTCGGGGATGCCCCGCTCATGCGCCGCGGCGCGTTCAACGTTGTCGGGCTGAATCGCTGCGGAGTAGATCACGAGGTCGGCGTCGCCGAGGTTCTCCGCGCCGTGGCCGATGGTCACGGGAATGCCCTGCTCTTTAAGGCGCTGCGTAAACGGGGATGCGGTTTTATCCGAGCCCTGCACGGCGTATCCGCGCGCGCGGAGTATCTGCGCGAGACCGCTCATTGAGCAGCCGCCAATACCGATCAAATGGATGCGTTTGTGTTGGTCAATGTGCGCCATATCCGGCTCCCGTCCTTATTTCTAGAATACTTATTATACCACATCGTAAACTCCTCTGCACGGTCGCGCAAAGGGAACGTCGGGGAAATCCCCCGCCGCCCGCCTCGCCGCAGCAGCATCCCCAAAGATACCAAACACCGCGCTGCCGCTGCCCGTCATGGATGCGGCGAGCGAGCCGGCTCTTCGCATGCGAAGCAGAAGTTCCGCGATCTCCGGCACGAGCGAACAGGCGGCGTCCGTCAGCGCGTTGCCCACATGAGGGAGAAGCTGCGCCAAATCGCCCTTGCGGATGGCGGCGAGCGCGCCGTCCGTCGCACCCGACGGATACGGCGGCGTAAGCCGCGCGAACACCTCCTTCGTCGAAGCGCCCCTGTCGGGCTTAACGACGAGCAGATGAAATTCCATCGGCGCCAGGGGGGTCACGATCTCCCCGCGTCCCTCGCACAGCGCGAGGCCGCCTTGTACTAAAAACGGCACGTCGGAACCGACGGACGCGGCGAGGGACAAAAGCTCCTCGTCCGTCAGCGCGCGATACCTTCGATGCAGCGCGCGGAGTATAGCCGCCGCGTCCGCCGAAGAACCGCCCAGACCCGCCTCGGGCGGGATGCTCCTGCGGATAAACGCATGGAGCCCCTTGCTGCCGCAGCGCGAGAGGTATCCTTCGGCCGCGCGGCGCGCAGCGCTCCTTTCGGGGAGCGCAGGTTCCGCCTCTATACATATGCCGGGGTTGTCAAAAGTAAGCTCGACAGTGTCGGCCAGGTCTATGGCGAGCATGACGCTGCGAAGGCTGTGGTAGCCGTCCGCGGTTTTGCCCAATACGTCGAGCGTGAGGTTGATCTTGCCGTAAGCCGTCGCATCCATACCTGCATTATATACAAAGCGGGCATAAAAATCACGCATCCTGTCAATGCTAACCAAAGGATTCATGGGAATCACAGGAACGGAGGGGGTTTATGCTGACAAAACGCCTGCTTGCCGCCGTCGTCGCGGCGGCGCTTTGCTTCTTGGCCGCAACGCCCGGCAATGAAAACATACTCAGACTGCATGTGATCGCCAACAGCGACGGCGCGGCCGACCAGGCCGCTAAGCTCGCCGTGCGCGACGCGATACTCGGATACGAGGCGGATATGCTCGCTTGCTCGGACAGCGCCGATGCCAAAACCATGCTCATGGATGACGGGGAAGCGCTGCTCAATTTAATTGAAACTACGCTCCAAAACCGCGGCATGGACTACGGCGCGCAGCTCATGATAGGCGTCTATGATTTCCCGGATCGCACATATGGGAATGCGTTCTACCCCGCGGGCGAATATGAGGCGTTCCGCGTCGTGCTGGGCGAGGGCAAGGGGCGTAACTGGTGGTGCGTGATGTTTCCGCCGCTGTGCATATTGGAGCTTCCCGGCGGGAAAATTGACTATGAGGAGTTGGACGCGGATTTTGAATTGGGCGAGCTCAAGCTTAACAGCCTGCTGCTGAAGCTCCTTAAAAACATTGACGGAGGGAAGCTATGGCAAAGGATACAGGACATGCAAGGCTCGCGCTGACGCTGGCTTTCGCGCTCGCGCTGTGCATGTTGGTGCAGAACGCGGCGTATGCGGCATCATCGCTCAGGGTCGGCTCGTCCGGGGAAGAGGTGACGACGCTGCAGACCAAGCTCAAACGCTGGGGCTATTACACGGGCAGTATAGACGGCAAATTCGGCACGCAGACGAAGAGGGCCGTCGTCTATTTTCAACAGAAGAACGGCCTTGTGGCGGACGGCATCGTTGGTCCGGCCACGGCCAATGCCCTGGGCCTGAAGCTTTCGAGCGCGAGCTCAGGCTCGGGCAGCGCGTCCAGCTCGGACGGCGATCTCTACCTGCTCGCGCGGTGCGTCTACGGCGAGGCGCGCGGCGAGCCCTACAAGGGGCAGGTCGCGGTGGCGGCGGTCATCCTGAACCGCGTCAAGAGCGGCGAATTCCCGAATTCCATCAGCGGCGTGATTTACCAGAGCGGCGCGTTTGACGCAGTAAAGGACGGGCAGGTCAACCTCACGCCCGACGAAGCCGCCATCAAGGCCGCAACCGACGCCATGAACGGCTGGGATCCCACCAACGGCTGCCTCTACTATTACAACCCGGCCACGAGCACGAACAAGTGGATGCTTTCGCTGCCCGTCACGCTTTCCATCGGCCGGCATAACTTTTGCCTGGGGAAATGAAATATGAAATATGAAACTTCTCAAAAAGCCAAACACATCATCACGAGGGTGATCGTCCCGCTGGCCCTCGTGGTCGCGGTCGTGTCGCTCGCATTCTGGGGCACGCAGCAGCGCGCGCTCGCGGACGATTACCGCAACACGGCCAGCAACATGTACAAGCGCGCGTTTACCGAACTCTGCACCGACATGGGCGAAATGCAGACGGCGCTTGGCAAGCTTCGCGTCGTGTCGAGCCCGACGCAGAACGTGCTGCTTCTCGACGACATCTGGCGGCTCTCCGGCTCGTGCGTGAGCCTGCTGAGCCAGATTCCATCGAGCCACCTCGACGTCGGCGAACTGAACCTGTTCATCACGCGCGTGGGCGACTATGCGCACGCCCTCACCAAAAAGGCGCTCTCCGGGGAAACGGCCTCCGAGGAGGACAGCGAGCAGCTCGACCAGCTTTACGCGCGCTGCGGGGAGATCGCTAAGGACCTCAACGACCGCCTCTCGGTGGGCGATGTGCCCATGGCCGCCGTCACGAGCGACGAGTTCCTCACCGCCGCGGACGACAGCTATACGAGCACGGAGGATGAGGCCAAGTTCCCCACGCTCATCTACGACGGCCCGTTCTCCGAGAGCACGCAGAAGCAGGAGCCGCAGGGCGTCAAGGGCAGCGAGATCGCCATGGACGAGGCGCGCGAAATTGCACTCAAGCTTGCGGACATCCCTTCTTTTGACAACGAGGGCGATTCGAACGGCAAAATCCCTGCCTACGACTTCCACGGCACCTATGAGGACGGCCGCGAGGTGGATGTTTCCATCAGCAAGGTCGGGGGAAATCTGATCTGGCTCATGTCCTCGGCGACGAGCACGGCATCCGGCATACCCGACGACGCGACGGTCGAGGAGCTCAAGAAGGTCGGCATGGACTGGCTCACCGCGCAGGGCTACGACAGCATGCAGGCGACCTACGCGCAGTATTACGGCGGCACGGCGCTGATCAACTTCGCCTATGTCGAGAACGACGCCATCGTCTACAACGACCTCATCAAGGTGTGGGTAGACAGGGAAACGCTCGGCATCGTCGGCGCGGATGCGCGCAACTATCTCTTCAGCCACATCGAGCGGGATATCCCAACGCCGACGCTTTCCAAAGAGGAGGCTGAGGCCAAGGTTTCGGTCAACCTCGACATCATGGATCGTCAGCTCGCGCTCATCCCCGTGACGCCCACAAAGGAGAGGCTGTGCTACGAGTTCAAGGGCAAATGCGGCGGTGATGAATACATCGTCTATATCGACGCGGAAACCGGCGAGGAGCAGCAGATCTTCGTCATCATCAACACCGAAAACGGGCAGCTTACGCTGTAATGGCGCATCGTTGACAATGTAAAGAGAATACCTTATTATAAGCTAAATCGCACAGTTGCCTCAAAACCGTGCGATTCTTTTACCCGGAGGCGCTCATGCAGGACGTTTATTGCCTTCTTCTGGGGCAGGACGCGCCCGAATGGCGCGAGCGGCTGCCCGCGCTCGATTTTGCGGCGCTCGCGTTGCGCGCCCGCGCGCTTTTGCCCGAGGCGAGCGAGGCGGATGTTTCGACCCCGGAGGGCTTCGCGCTCGCCCGGCTCAAGACCCTTTCCCGCAAGCCGCATATCGGCTTCCCGGAGGATGAGGGGATAAAGCGGGCGCTCTGGTTGTGCGTGGGCGCCATCGCCTTTCCCAACGAGCCCGCGCGCGCCCAAACGAGGCTTCGCGCTGCGGCGGAGGCTTCCGTCAACCTTACACACCATGTTCCCCCGAGACACAGAGAGGCGCTGCGCGCCCAATGCGGCGTCGCCGCGGACGTTATGGCGCGGCTTTTATCCCTCGCGATCCGACAGAAAGGAGCCTGACGCATGGACATCAAATGGTATGGCCACAGTTGTTTCCTGATTACGGCCGAAAGCGGACTTCGAATTTTGACCGACCCCTATGACCCGAAGGTCGGCTACCCGATGCACAGCATCGCCTGCGACGCCGTGACCGCGAGCCACCGGCACTACGACCACAACTACTTCGCCATGTGCGAAGGAAATCCCGTGCGCATCACCGAGCCCGGCGAATATCGGATCGGAGAGGTTTCCGTCACGGGCGTGCCGACCTTCCATGACGACGCGCATGGGCAAAAGCGCGGGCGCAACATCGTGTTCGTCTTTGAAATAGACGGCATGCGCGTGGCGCACGCGGGCGATCTGGGCGCTATGCCCGATGAGGATGCGCTTGCCGCCATCGGCCGCGTGGATGTGCTGCTCGTGCCCGTGGGCGGGTATTACACCATAGACGCGCGCGGCGCGCGCGAAGTCGCCAACCGGCTCGGCCCCAAGGTCGTCATCCCCATGCACTACCGCACGGCCGCGCTCGGGGATAACATCAAAATCAGCGACATAGACCCTTTTATCACAACCGTGGCCAACTGTGCCATCCACCGCCTGCGCCAGAGCGAGTGCGTGCTCACCAAGGAAAGTCTCGGCAACGACCGAGTCATCACGCTCCAGTACGTGGGGGAAGATGAATAACAATTAATAATTGACAATTGTCAATTGACAATCAGATGAATTTCAAACGGTTTCCGCTTTATGAGCGGGGCCGTTTTTCGTCGTAGGGGTGGATATTATCCGCTCGCGTATTCTTGAATCGGCGGGGACGGTTCTGCCCCTTTTCCGGCGCTCCTGTTCCTGCGAAAGCAGGCGGATATAGCCCTCGGGCGGGGGACGCCCTCGGACACTAGGCTGTGGCCGTCGGAATCCGTCCCTACTAGCATCACCCTCATACGCGCAAAACCGTCCCCCGAACGGCGAAGAACCTTTCGTTCCTCTCCGGGGACGGTTTTAGACGAAGGAGGGTGATGATTGCTCTCGCAACCGCCGCCGTTTTGCGGAAGATGACCAAGCGGAAGCTGCCGAGAACCGTCCCCGCCGCCGGAAAACGCAAGGCGGCCCCCGCCGTTAAAGCGAAGGCCGTCCAAATCCAACCCGATTGTCAATTGTCAATTGTCAATTTTCAATTGTTAATTATCCCGCGCCTTGATCGTTTCCACCATCATGTCGTAATAATCCTCGTCGATGATGAACTTGCGCTTTTGAATATCAAGGGAGAGGATGAGCAGCAGGATTGGCAGCACGGTTACCGCCACGCGCAGCCATACGCGCATCGAGAGCGTGGATTTGTCGCGGAAATTGAGGTTCGCGGCGCTCTCCTGCCCGCTCTTGAGGTCGCCGACCTCGAGCGCATAGGCATAGGAACCGCCGGAAGCGAGCGAGGATGCGTCTATGTCCTTGAGTCTGCCGAGCTCCTCGGCCTTGCCTGCTGCAGCGCCGGAGGCGTCCACGGGCGTGCGCAGCACCATGGCCTCGGCGAGCGCGGGCACATACTGCGCGTCGAGCTGAACCGTGCTCATCGTCTCGTCCGCGCCGATACGCTCCGCGATCTTCGCGGCAACGGCGTCATACTCACCGGTGCCGGGCGCAAGCCCGTCATATTCCCCGATGTAATCCTGCACAGCCTCGATGTAGTGCGCCTGTGCGGAGGGAGAATCCATGCGCGCAAAAAAGTCCCGCTGCGTTTCGAGCGTGCTGATGGACTGGCTTAACAGGAACGTGCCGGATATCGCGAGCACGATGGTCACCACGAGCGTCTGCATCGCGGAGGCGAACTTCGCCATGAACGGACGCAGCGTCGATACGACCGCTTCGTTGCGCTCGCCAAACTTGAAGTCGTTATACTCGACGCAGTTGGTCATGTTGACGACGCTGGCCATGTAGAAGAGCGACTGGCCCGCCGAAATCAGCACACAGAACAGGCACAGCAGGGCGATGTTGAAGGGTAATAGCCCCGTCCAGCCCATCAGGCCGATGAACGCGTAGCCCACGACGCAGGCCGCGATGCTCCAGACCTGCAGCTTGCGCCTTCCGAGTAGGCCCGCGAGCCATGGATAAATGATGTTAACCGCCACGGTCGTGACGCCGTAGGCCACCACAACGTAGAAGTAGAGCGTGCCGTTGTAGCCTATTTCGAGATAAAGAAGGTTCGCCGAAAGCACGACCAGCAGGTTGCTGCCGACGTTATAGTAGAGCTGCGAGAGCGTCATCCAGAGTATCTGGTCGTTGCGGATGATGGTCTGCCACATCTTTTTGAGCGAAATGCTCGCCTGCTTTTCGCTGCCGCGGCGCGGCGGCTCCTTCACGAACAGGAAGGTCATGAGCTGGCTTGCCATGAAGATGAGCGCCGTGGCGATGGCGACCGTCCGGTAGCCCGCGCGCGCGTCGCCCACCGTGAGTATGGGCGTCACGCCCTGCGAGATGATGGCGCCGATGCCCGCGAAGAGAACCGTGAGCGCGGTCAACGTGTTGCGCTCCTTCTTGTCGCTCGAAAGGCTCGGCAGCATAGCCCAGTAGCTGATGTCGTTGACGGTGAAGGTCGACTCCCACAGCAGGTACATGATGGACATGAACACCACGAACTTCCAGCCGGCGATGCTCTGTATGCCGAACATGAGCATGATGACGATGCCGCAGGTGAGCGCGCCGAGCAATATCCACGGGCGGAACTTGCCCGCCTTGAGGTGCGAGCCCTCGATGATGGCGCCCATGATGGGGTCGTTGAGCGCATCCCATATCCTGCCGCCCACGCCGATGACGAAGCTGAGCGTCGTGAACTGCGCCAGCGTCAGCGACACGCCAAACTGAATATAAACAAGCAGGAAGGTGGATATGAGGTTGTAGCTCAGATCGCGGCCGATGCCGCTGGTCGTGAAGAACCACTTGTTGCGCTCGAACTGCTTTTTGCGCAGTTTTTCCGCCTCTTCGACGGACATGGGGATGCGGGTAGCTTCCATGTGAGGCCGTCCTTCCGAATAGATTGTATGAATGGCGAATGAGTGCCGGCGCGAGCGCGCCGCTTCTTTTAGATAGGATAACACAGTTTGAAAAAATGCACAACCGAGGGGCTTATGCGCGAGACTTCCATTCCTCCACGGGCACGTCCGCAAGCTTGGCAAAGTCGAGCGCGGCGGCAAAATCGCCCACGCGCGAGGGCGTATGCGCGTCGCTGTTGACGGTGAACCGTGCCCCGAGCGAGGCGGCGAGCTGCGCCTCCTGCGGCGTGAAGGTGATGCGCGAAGCGTTAAGCTCGAGCATCACGCCGAGCTGCGCGGCGCCTTTGGCCAGCGTTGCGACATCCGCCTTGACGTAGGCGCCCGGGTGGGCGAGTATATCGATGCGGTATTTCTCCGCGGCGGCAAGCAGGGCCTCCGCGACCCGCACAGGATCCGCGCGGCCAAGGCCGATGGCTTCGCCAAGGGCGCTTCGCGCGAGGTTGTCGCGAGGCGGCACGCCCTTGTGGAAGGCGAGAAGCATTACGTCGAACATCGAGCGATCTTCCGGCGCGTCGCACAGGCCATAGCCCGTCAGGTTGCACTCGTAGCCCATGAGCACCTCGATATCGCGGCCGTACTTGGCTTCGAGGCGATCCATTTCGCGGCGGAGCTGCAGGAGCTTTTCCCCCCGCACACCGTAGAAGGCATGCGCGGCCCCATGCTCGCTCACGGCGACGCGCTTAAGGCCAAGACGCACAGCGGCAAGGACATTCTCCTCCGGAGTGCCCTTGCCGTGGCTAAATATCGTATGCGTATGCAGATCGCTCGCGATTTTCATTTGTTTAATCGCGAAACCATATGCGCGATTCCCATATAAAACATGCAACCCCGGCGCGGGCTCACGGGTTCATTTCAGGCTCGTCCTCGATGCGGCGGTTGAGGTTGCGCGCGACGAGCAGCACGAGGAGGTTCGTCAGCGCGATCATGGCATTGTTGCTCTCCTTGCCGAGTATTTTTTTCATGTCGTCCACGCGCGATGTGCAGAAGAAATAGTCCGAGGACTGCGCGCCCTGCGCGTTGACGTAGTTGCTCATAAAGGCGCATGTGCTGCCCTGTCTTTTGGCTTGGCGCACAGCCTCGGTGAGCTGCTTGTTCCTGCCCGCGCGCGAGAGTCCGACGAACACATCCTTTTTGCCGAAGCGGGGTTTGTACATGTTGAGCACGGCCTGCGACGTGATGGCGATGGCCTGCACACCCAGCACATTGAGCTGGAAGGTGATGTCCTCCGCGAGCAGCGCGCTTCCGCCGCCGCCGCAGATGAACACGCGCTCCGCCTGCGCGATCGCGTGGGCGAGCTCGCAGACCTTCTGCTTGTCGAGCGCGCGGTAGGTATCCTCGAGCGCGCGGATGGAGGCGAGGTAAAGCTTTTCGACGACGACCTCGTCGCTGTCCGTATCTTCAATGGGGCTCACTTTATGCGCTTCGGCCGTGATGGCGGCGCCGCTTGCGAGCGCGACCCGGAATTCAAGGAAGCCCTTGTAGCCGAGCTTTCGCGCAAGCCGCGTGACCGAGGGAACGCTTACGCCCGCCGCGTCCGCGATCTCGTTGATGACCATGTGCATCGCGCGCTCGGGGTTTGCGAGTATGAAGTCAGCGACCTTCCGCTCCGCGGAGGGCAGCGTGGCATAAGCGGAACGAATTTTCATTTTTGCTGGCATAAATCAGTTCTCCTTTGCCTCAAATATGGTGGATGTGTACGATGTTCGGGCGGCTGTTTCCGGCGGTGGTCCCGCACATAACTATACAATATTTCGTACTTTAATAGCATACAGCAAACGCCATTTCTTTGCAACACGCAAAATGTGAAATTTTTATTATTCGGCATGGCATACTAGTGCTCAAGTTTACTCTACTATCGAGCATTTCTGTGTTTTTGCCCGCTGCATATCGGTTGACAGAGTATTTCTTCTATACTATAATGACCGGGGACCAAACTTCCTATAAATATAAGAAAATCGGAACAGCACAGGAGGAACCAGAAAAATGGCAAAAACCATGACCATCGACGGCAATACCGCCGCAGCGCACGTCGCATACGCCTTTTCGGACGTAGCGGCGATTTATCCCATCACGCCGTCCTCGCCGATGGCCGAGGTGGCCGACGAGTGGGCCGCCAACGGCAGGACCAATCTGTTCGGCCAGCAGGTCAGGATCGCCGAGATGCAGTCCGAGGGCGGCGCCGCGGGCGCCGTGCACGGCTCGCTTTCAGCCGGCGCGCTCACGACCACGTTCACGGCCTCGCAGGGCCTGCTTCTCATGATTCCCAACATGAACAAAATTTCCGGCGAGCTTCTGCCCGGCGTGTTCCACGTTTCCGCCCGTGCGCTCGCGTATCATGCACTCTCTATTTTCGGCGACCACAGCGACGTGATGAGCTGCCGCCAGACGGGCTTTGCGATGCTCGCAGCGGCAAGCGTGCAGGAGGTCATGGATCTCGCCGTGGTCACGCATCTTTCAGCGATCAAAAGCTCGGTTCCCTTCGTGCATTTCTTCGACGGCTTCCGCACCTCCCACGAGGTCCAGAAGATAGACGTCATCGAATATGGCGATATGGCAAAGCTCCTCGATCAAGACGCGCTCAATAAGTTCCGCGCCCGCGCGCTTAACCCCGAGCACCCGCATCTGGGCGGCTCCGCGCAAAATCCGGACATTTACTTCCAGAATCGTGAGGCGGCCAACAAGTATTACGAGGCCGTGCCCGGCGTCGTGCAGCATTACATGGATGAAATCGGCAAGCTCACGGGCCGCAGCTACCATTTGTTCGACTACATCGGCGCGCCCGACGCGGACCGCGTGATCGTCATCATGGGCTCCGGCGCGGATGTTGCGGAAGAGACCGTCGAATACCTTAACAAGAAGGGCGCGAAGCTCGGCCTTATCAAGGTGCGCCTGTATCGCCCGTTCGCCGCGGATAAATTCATCGCCCTCCTGCCCAAGACCTGCAAGAAGGTCGCCGTGCTCGACCGCACCAAGGAAGCCGGCTCCCAGGGCGAGCCTCTCTATCAGGATGTCGTCAACGCCTTCGCCGAGGCGGGGCTGTGCGACGTCGCCGTCCTGGGCGGCCGCTACGGCTTGGGCTCCAAGGAGTTCACGCCCTCTATGGTCAAGGCCGTGTACGACGAGCTCAACACAGCATCTCCCCGTGCGCGCTTCACTGTGGGCATCAACGACGATGTGACCAACCTCTCCCTGCCCGTGAAGGAACAGGTCAACGCTGCGCCCGAAGGCACCATCGCCTGCAAGTTCTACGGCCTCGGGTCGGACGGCACGGTCGGCGCGAACAAGAACTCCATTAAGATCATCGGCGACCATACGGACCTTTACGCGCAGGGCTACTTCGCCTACGACTCGAAGAAGTCCGGCGGCTTCACGGTCTCCCACCTGCGCTTTGGCAAAAAGCCTATCCAGAGCCCGTACCTGATCGACGCGGCGGATTTCGCAGCTTGCCACAACCCCAGCTACGTCACACGCTACGACGTAGCCGAGGGCATCAAGGAGGGCGGCACCTTCCTGCTCAACTCCGAGTGGACGCTCGAGGAAATGGAAAAAGAGCTGCCTGCCGCGATGAAGAACGCCATTGCGAAAAACCACCTGAAATTCTACAACATCGACGCCATCTCGCTCGCCCGCGAGGTGGGCATGGGCAACCGCATCAACACCATCATGCAGAGCGCGTTCTTCAAGCTCGCCAACATCATCCCGGCAGAGCAAGCCATCCAATATATGAAGGATGCGGCCAAGAAGAGCTACTCGAAGAAGGGCGACGAGGTCGTACAGCAGAACTACGCGGCCATCGATGCGGGCGCGAACAATGTGGTCGAGATCAAATATCCCGAAAGCTGGGCGACCGCAACGGAGGGCGCAGAGCCCATACGCACGACGGACGATCCGTATTTCTGCAACTTCATACAGCCCATTCTCGCGCAGAACGGCGACAAGCTGCCGGTTTCAATGTTCAACCCCGACGGCACCGTGCCCACCGGTACTACCAAGTACGAAAAGCGCGGCATCGCGGTGGAGGTTCCCGACTGGATTCCCGACAACTGCATCCAGTGCAACCAGTGCTCGCTCGTCTGCCCGCACGCCGTCATCCGTCCGATTTTGACGGGCGCGAGCGACAACGCGCCGGAGAGCTTCGTCACCAAGCCCGCCGTGGGCAAGGAGTTCGCGGGCCTCAACTTCCGCATCCAGATTTCCCCGCTTGACTGCACGGGCTGCGGCAACTGCATCGAGGTCTGCCCTGCCAAGCAGAAGGCGCTCAAGTTCGTGCCGCTTCACACCGCCGTCAAGGAGCAGGAGGCGAATTGGGAGTATTCCCTCACCGTGCCCAAGAAGAACGTTTCTCTCAACACGAAGACCGTCAAGGGCAGCCAGTTCCTGCAGCCGCTCTTCGAGTTCTCGGGCGCCTGCGCGGGCTGCGGCGAAACGCCCTACATCAAGCTCATCACCCAGCTTTTCGGCGACAGGATGATGATCGCCAACGCCACGGGCTGCACCTCCATCTACGGCGGCAGCGCCCCGACCTGCCCCTACACCGTCAACGAAAAGGGCCATGGCCCCGCATGGAGCAACAGCCTCTTCGAGGACAACGCAGAGTACGGCTACGGCATGAATCTCGGCGTCACGCAGCGTCGCGCGCGCCTCGCGGAAACCGTGGAGAAGCTCATCGCCGTCGAGTATGCCGAGGAAGCCATTAAGGCCGCCGGCAAGGAGTGGCTCGCGAAGATGGACGACGCCGAAGGCTCCCGCACCGCCTCCGAGAAGCTGCTCGAAGCCTGCAAGGACGGCATCGACGTCGATCTGACCGGCACCGAGTGGGAGGCCGAATGGCTCGCCAACGGCAAGAAGTGCACTTGCGAGGCCTGTGCGCTCGCGCGCGAGGTCGTCGAGAACGCGGATTTGCTCGTCAAGAAGTCCATCTGGGTCTTCGGCGGCGACGGCTGGGCCTATGACATAGGCTTTGGCGGGCTCGACCACGTGCTCGCCATGGATGAGGATGTCAACGTGCTCGTGCTCGACACCGAGGTCTATTCCAACACCGGCGGCCAGTCCTCGAAGGCGACGCCGACCGGGTCTGTCGCGAAGTTCGCGGCGGCGGGCAAGCGCACCAAGAAGAAGGACCTCGGCATGATGGCCATGTCCTACGGCTACGTCTACGTCGCCAAGGTCTCTATGGGCGCGAATCAGGCGCAGCTGCTCAAGGCCGTGACCGAGGCTGAAGCGTACAAAGGCCCCTCGCTCATCATCGCCTACGCGCCCTGCATCAACCACGGCATCGACATGGGTCACTCGCAGGCCGAGGCCAAGCGCGCGGTCGAGTCCGGCTACTGGCCGCTCTACAGGTACAACCCGGACCTCGCAGGCGAGGGCAAGAACCCGTTCGTCCTCGACAGCAAGCCCGCCACCGCCTCGTACCGCGACTTTATCATGAGCGAAACGCGCTACTCCTCGCTCACGAAGCTATTCCCCGAGGTCGCCGACAAGCTCTTCGAGCGCGCCGAAACCGAGGCCAAGGAGAAGTACGATTACTACAAGAAGCTCAACGACATGAATAATTGACAATTGACAATGGACAATTGACAATCAAGATGTAACGAAACGGCCTCCGAAAAACGGGGGCCGTTTTGCCGCTTTCCGGGTTTTGAATCGTCGGGGACGGTTCTCGGCCGTTTCCGTTTGATCATCTTCCACAGAACGACGGCGGTTGCGACAGCAATCATCACCCCCCCCTGCGCCGAAGACCGTCCCCGGAGAGGAACCTTGTAGGGGCGGATATTATCGCCCGCTTCTCTCCACGGGGGACGGTTTTGCGCATCCGAGGGTGAAAGGACTATAAAAAGGTTTCCGATATGCAGGAGCAGCGGCGGGGAGACGAGCCGAACACCCATGCCTTTTAGGGCACAGATGCCGGATGAAAACGTTTCTTTCAGCGGTGACAGCGCTGCCTGTTCGCACGTCCGCTTTTTTCCTGCAGCTCTATGCCGAACAAAGGTATTCCGATTTCAGCGAACAGGCAGGGCCGTCCCCGGTTTGCGGTTAAACTCAGGGGGACGGCCCTGTTTGTTCGTGACAAGCGGCGGCATTCCATTTGTCTGCAAGCGACCGCTTACAGCAAACTTCGAACAAACAGCGCTGTCACCCAAGATAAAATGGTTGTTTTCATACGAACCGTCCCCGACGATTCAAACGGAGCGCGTAAAAGAAGATTTTGGATATTGAAAGGGCCGACATTGAATCGGCCCCTACGTTTTCCCGCCCGCGGCGGTGTTCTTTGATTGTGAATTGTCAATTGTCCATTGTCAATTACTTTAACGGCCTCATCGTCGGGAAAAGCAGCACATCGCGGATGCTCGACTCGTTTGTCAAGAGCATCACGAGCCGGTCGATACCTATGCCGATGCCGCCGGTCGGCGGCAGGCCGTATTCGAGCGCGAGGCAGAAGTCTTCGTCGATCATCATGGCCTCGTCGTCGCCCTTGGCGCGCTCCTGCGCCTGCTGCACGAAGCGGCCGCGCTGGTCGATGGGGTCGTTGAGCTCCGAAAAGGCGTTGGCATATTCGTGCCCCGCGATGAACAGCTCGAAGCGCTCCGTGATGCCGGGCACGCCGGGCTTCCTCTTGGTGAGCGGCGAGTTCTCTATGGGATAGTCGATGATGAAGGTCGGTTGTACGAGCTTATCCTCCGCGAACTCGTCGAAGGCGAGCGCGAGTATTTTGCCCTTGGTCGCGGTCTTATCCTCGACGTAGAGGCCGATGGACTTGGCGAGCGCGCGTGCGGCCTCGTCCGTTTCGCAGCCCATGAAGTCCGCGCCGGCGTATTGTTTCACGGCGTCGTTCATCGTAAGGCGGGCGAAAGGCGGCGTGAGGTCTATTTCCGCCCCGCAGTATTCTATTTTGGTTTTGCCCTCGTTCACAAGGCGGCAGCAGCGCGAGATAATCTGCTCGCACAGCTCCATCATGCCGTGGTAGTCCGTATACGCCTGGTAGATTTCGATGGTCGTGAACTCCGGGTTGTGCATCGAATCCATGCCCTCGTTTCGGAAAAGGCGGCCGATCTCGTACACGCGCTCGAGCCCGCCCACGACGCACATTTTAAGGTGCAACTCGGTCGCGATGCGAAGGTACATGTCGAGGTCGAGCGTGTTGTGGTGCGTGATGAACGGGCGCGCGGAAGCGCCGCTCGCCGTAGTATTCAGCACGGGCGTTTCCACCTCGATGAAATCGAGGGAGTTGAGGTAGCTGCGGATTTCGGCCTCGATCCTCGCGCGCTTGATGAAAGTTTCGCGCACGCCCGGGTTGACGATGAGGTCGACCGGGCGCATGCGGTAGCGAAGCTCGGGGTCCTTCAATCCGTGGAACTTCTCCGGCAGCGGCCGCAGGGACTTCGAGAGCAGCGTCACCTTATTGGCGTGCACGCTGACCTCACCGGTGCGCGTCTTGAAGACTATGCCGGAAACGCCGAGGATATCGCCGATGTCCATAACTTTGAAATCGGCGTAGGCATCCGCGCCCAGATCGTCCGCCTTGACGTAGATTTGGATGTCGCCTTTATAATCGTTGAGGTGCGCGAAGCTCGCCTTGCCCATAATGCGCTTGCTCATCATGCGCCCGGCGACGGTCACAACCTTACCCTCGAGGCATTCGAAATGCTCCGCAATCTCGCGGCTGTAGTGGTCCCTGTCGAATTTAACGATTTCAAACGGGTCCCGCCCCTGCTCCTGCAACGCCCGGAGCTTATCCTGCCTGACCTGCAAAAGCTCGTTGAGCTCGTCCTGCGTCAGTTCCTGCTCCGGCGTTGCGCCCGTGTTGCGCTCTTCCATGTGCTGCTCCTTGGTAATTCCGGTTGCCCAATTACTTCCCGATTTCGAGTATTTCTATGCGATTGATCCCGCCGCCGGGCGTCGCCACATCGATGATATCACCGCGGCAGCGACCCAACAGGGCCTTGCCCACGGCGGATTCGTTGGAGATGCGGTTCTGGTACGGGTCTGCCTCGGCGCTGCCTACGATCTGGTAGGAAGCCTCCTTATTGCCCTTGGAGTGCAGGCGCACCTTGACCGTGGCTCCTACGTCCACAAGGCTGGTGCTGATGGCGTCCTCGTCGATGAGCACGACGTTCTTGAGCATGGCCTCGATTTCCATGATCTCGGACTCGATGCGCGCCTGCTCGGTCTTGGCCGCGTCATATTCGGCGTTCTCGCTCAAATCGCCGAACGCGCGCGCGAGCTTGATCTGCTCCGTGATCTCGGTACGCGCCGTCGTCTTGAGGTACTCGAGCTTCTCCTCGTATTTTTTTACGCCTTCGGCCGTCAAATGAACCTGACCCATAGACTCTCTCTTCCTCCGGTGATATTTCAGTCATTATAATAGGAAGAATAACTCAGATTCCTCCCTGTGTATTATGTCATTATATGTAAGCGATGCGCCTTTGTCAAGGAAGGAGGCTTCGCTTATAATTTCCAAGCAATTCGAGCAGTTCCGCAGCGCTTGCGACAGCGTTTGCGCGCCGACGCAGCTCCGACGCGCCGCGAAGCCCGTTCGCGTACCAGGCAACGTGTTTGCGCAGTTCCGCCACAGCGCCCGGCCCTTTATCTGCAATGTGTCTTCGCGCGTGGACAAGCGCCATGTCGATGCGCTCATAAGGCGTGGGCGGCAGATACGGTGCGCCGTCGAAGGCTGCGCGTATTTCCCGGAAAATAAACGGGTTCCCGCGCGCGCCGCGCGCAACCATTACGCCGTCGCAGCCGGTCTCGCGCACCAGAGCCAGCGCATCCGCTCCGCAGAACACGTCGCCGTTGCCTATGACCGGTATGCTCAGCGCCCGCTTTACCTGGGCTATTATTTCCCGGTCCGCGCGGCCTTCATACATCTGCTCCCGCGTGCGCCCGTGCACCGTCACGATGCTCGCGCCCGCGCTCTGGGCCATGCGCGCAAAGGATACGGCGTTGGCGTGCGCCTCGTCCCAGCCCTTGCGGAACTTCACGCTCACGGGCACAGGCGAGGCTTTGACGACAGCCTCGATGATCTTGCCCGCAAGGGGTTCGTTTTGCATCAGCGCGCTGCCCTCGCCGTTTCGCACGATCTTGTGCGCGGGGCAGCCCATGTTGATATCTATGACGGCAAGGCGCTGCTCATGCAAAGCTGATAGCGTCCGCGCAGCCTCTGCAAGAATATCCGGCTCGCTGCCAAAAAGCTGGACGCCGAAGGTTCCCTCCTCCGGCGCAGTTTCGAGCAAAGCCCCGGTGTTCGCGTTGCGGTAGTGCATGCCCTTTGCGGAGACCATTTCGGTATAAGAAAAATCCGCGCCGAGCGCGCGGCATACGCCACGGTACGAGCGGTCCGTAATGCCTGCCATGGGCGCGAGCAGCACGGGGACGTAGCCCGCGCCTTTAAAGAAAGGAAGTTCTTTCGTCACGGCGTCAAGGTTGGCGAGGCAGCCCCTGACATGGGCGAAGCCTCGGGCGTCGGCGTGAGCAGGCTCAGATCGGGCGTGGGCTTGGCGACGGTTTCCAGGTTCTTTGCGATGAGCACGAGGCCGCTGACGTACCAGCGCGAGCCGACCTTGGTGAAAATCACCTGATAGCGCCCGGGCGTCCATTCGGGCGGCGCGGGGGAAGCCGCCTCGGCGTCGTTGGCCGCGGCGTTGAGCGCGGCGAGCTTATCGTCGACGATCATCGTGGCGCGCCGGCTCCACGGCAAAACGAAGAAGCTTCGGATATCCACGCGGTAGTCGAAGTTGGCCACGGTGAAGCCCTCGTAATCCTGCCCATAGAGCGCGGCGTCGTTGGCGATGAACTCCTCGGTAAAGTAGGTGGTCAGCTCCAGCGGCTCGCCGCTCTTTAGTATGATTTGTGCGCGCGCCTCCATACCCTCCGTCACGAGGATGTAGAGGTTGCTCACGTGCATGCCCTCGATGAACAGCGCAAGGCAGAGCGCCACGGCGCCCGCCACCATAATGAGAGTGCGCAGCACATACCAAATGGACCGCCTCGCGGTTTTATAGAGGTTTCGCGCCATATGAGCCTCCGTCTGTGTTATGATAGCACAGGCGGGGGAAAATGGCAATGAAGCGGGCGTGGGCTTCACGATACGTTCATATGCGGGAAACATGTGCTTTTCTCCAAGCGAAGGTGTAATATATTGGCGTTTTTCTCTTTCGAAACGCGGCCATTTGCGATATAATATCTGCGGCGCGGACATGATTAAGCTTTGGAGGAATCCCAATGGAAGAGATCAAAAGAACCCCTCTTTATGAAACGCACCTGATGCTTGGCGGGCGCATGGTGGACTTCGGCGGCTGGAGCCTGCCCGTGCAGTATTCCGGCATCGTGGAGGAGCATAAAGCCGTGCGCGAGCGCGCGGGCCTATTTGACGTTTCCCACATGGGCGAAGCGCGCGTGACCGGCAGGGACGCTTTTGCCTGGCTGCAAAAGATTCTCACAAACGATATCGCGACCATGACGCCCGGGCGCTGCCGCTACTCGATGATGTGCTACGAGAACGGCGGCACCGTGGACGACGTGCTGGTCTACAAGTATTCCGACGAGGACTACCTGCTTGTCATCAACGCGGGCAATACCGCAAAGGATCTCGCGTGGCTTAAGGAGAACCTTTCCGGCGATGTGCAGGTGACGGATGAAAGCCCCGCTTGGGCGCAGCTCGCTTTGCAGGGCCCGTGCTTTGCGGATGTTTTGGCTGCCGCGGGCGTATCCGGCCAGCTGCCGGAGAAGAACTACACCTTCGTGCCGCAAACCGTCGTCGCCGGCATCCGCTGCATGGTGTCGCGCACGGGCTACACGGGCGAGGACGGCGTGGAGCTTTACTGCGCGGCCGCAGACGGACCCGCGCTGCACGCGGCGCTGATGAAGGCGGGCGAAGCGTTCGGCCTACTGCCCTGCGGCCTTGGCGCGCGCGACACGCTGCGCTTCGAGGCGGGCATGCCGCTCTACGGCCACGAGATGAACGAAACCGTGACTCCGCTCGAGGTTGGCATCGGCTTCGCGGTTAAGCTAAATAAGGAAGATTTCATCGGCAAGCAGGCTTTGCTCGCGCCTGTGAAGCGCGCGCGCATCGGACTGAAGCTCGCGGAGCGCGGCATTATGCGCGAGCATTGCGCAGTGTACTGCGAGGGTCGGCAGGTTGGCCACACCACCTCCGGCATGCCCGTGCCCACGCTCGAGGGCAGCTACGCCATGGCGCTCGTCGACATTGCTTTTGCGGAAAAAGTCGAATTTGAGGTGGAAGTGCGCGGCAAAAAACTCAAGGCCGCGTCCGCCGCGATCCCCTTTTATAAAAGAAGCTGAAAGCGCAAACTACAACCATCGATCAGGAGGAGAAAGCTTATGACACCCAAGGACCGCAAATACACCCGCGACCACGAATGGATTCTCATCGAGGACGGCAAGGCCCGCATCGGCATTTCCGACCACGCGCAGCACGCGCTGGGCGACATCGTCTTTGTTGAGCTGCCGGCCGTGGGGGATAGCTTCAAGCCCGGCGATTCCTTCGCCGTGGTCGAGAGCGTCAAGGCCGCAAGCGAGATCTACACGCCCGTGGGCGGCGAGGTCGTCGAGGTCAACGAGGCGCTCGAGAGCGAGCCGGAGCGGATCAACGCGGACCCCTACGGCGCGTTCCTCGCCGTGATCGCCCTCGCGGAGCTCGACGAGGCGGCGCTTATGGAAGCGGATGCGTATGACGCCTTCGTCGCCTCGGAGGGTTAAGCCCGGATGAGAAGCTATATTCCCAATACGCCGGCGGAGCGCGATGAGATGCTCAAATCCATCGGCCTCCCCGATATGGACGCGCTCTTCGCGGACATTCCCGAGGGCGTGCGCCTGAATCGGCCCCTCGAATTGCCGCAGGGCATGAGCGAAGCCGAGGTGCGCCGCGTGTTCGCAAGCATTGTTGGGCGAAACGGCGTTCCGCACGCCTGCTTTCGCGGCGCGGGCGCGTACGACCATTACATTCCCGCCGCCGTGCCGCAGCTTGCCATGCGAAGCGAGTTTTATACGGCCTACACGCCCTATCAGGCTGAGATGAGCCAGGGCATGCTGCAGGCGATCTTCGAGTTTCAGACGCTGATCTGCCAGCTCACCGGACTCGACGCGGCCAACGCCTCGGTCTACGACGGCGCGAGCGCCGCCGCCGAGGCTATGAATATGCTCACGGCCGCCAAGCGCAAGAACAGGGTGCTCGTAAGCGCCGGCCTCCATCCCGACGTTAAGGCCGTGCTCAAAACCTACGCACGCTTTTCGAAGACCGAGCTTGTCGAAATTCCGCTCAATGAAAACGGCCTCACCGACATTTCCTCTATCGGGCAAAACGCCGAAAACGCCGCGGGTCTCATCGCCGCGCAGCCAAACTTCATGGGCTGCCTTGAGGATGTCAAGGCGCTCGCGGACGCGACGCACGCCTTTGGCGGGCTGTATGTCAGCTATATTTACCCGCACGCCCTCGGCGTACTCGCGCGCCCGGGCGACCTCGGCGCGGACATCGCCGTGGGGGACGGGCAGTCTCTTGGGCTGCCGCTTGCTTACGGCGGGCCTTACGTGGGCTTCATGGCCTCGACGCAGAAGCTCATGCGAAACCTCCCGGGCCGCATCGCGGGCGAAACAGCGGATAAGGACGGCAACCGCGCGTTTGTGCTGACCCTGCAGGCGCGCGAGCAGCACATCCGCCGCGAGAAGGCGAGCTCCAACATCTGCTCGAACCAGATGCTCTGCGCCGTGACGGCGAGCATCTACCTATCGCTCATGGGGCCCAAGGGCCTCGCGGAGGCGGCCAATCAATCCATGCAAAAGGCGCATTATCTCGCCGAGGGCATAAGCCGGATCAAGGGCATGCGCCTGAGATATCCCAACACGCCCTTCTTCAACGAGTTCACCGTCGATTGTGACAAGGATCCCGAGCTCGTGAGCGCGGCGCTCAAGGAGCGCTTCATCATGGGCGGGCTTCCGCTCAACCGCCTGATACCTGAGGACACCGGCATGCTCTGGTGTGCCACGGAACAGAATGCGCGCGAGGACATCGACGAGGTCCTCTCCATACTCGAGGAGGTGTCCGCATGAGCCGCTCAAGCTATCCGCTGATTTTCGAGCGCTCCCGCCCCGGAAGGCAGGGATGCGACCTGCCCCCGCTCGACGTGCCCGCGCTCGACAGCCTTATCCCCGAAGGGTACGCGACCAAAGCCGCCCTTCCGCTGCCCGAGGTCGCCGAGGTGGATGCCGTCCGGCATTACACAAACCTCTCGCGCCGCAACTTCGGCGTGGACAACGGCTTCTACCCTCTGGGAAGCTGCACCATGAAGTACAACCCCAAGCTCAACGAGGAGGTTTCGGCGCTCTTCAACGGGCTGCATCCGCTTGCGGATGACGACTGCGCCATGGGCGCCATTCGCCTGATGGCGGAGCTTGAGCGTCAGCTCTGCGCGATCACCGGCTTCGATAAGTTTACCCTGCAGCCCGCCGCGGGCGCGCACGGGGAGCTGACGGGCCTCATGCTCATCCGCGCGTACCACGACATGCGCCAGGACTTCAACCGCAATGTCATGCTCGTGCCCGACTCCGCGCACGGCACCAACCCGGCCTCGGCCGTGATGGCGGGTTTTGAAACAAGGGAACTCGCTTCCGCGCCGGATGGCGGCATCGACCTCGATGCGCTTCGCGCGGCCTGCGGCCCGGACACGGCGGGCCTGATGCTCACGAACCCCTCGACGCTGGGGCTGTTTGAGCGCAACATCGTCGAGGTCGCGCACATCGTCCACGAGGCGGGCGGCCTGCTCTATTACGACGGGGCGAACCTCAACGCCGTTATGGGCATCGCGCGCCCGGCGGACATGGGCTTCGACGTGATGCATATCAACCTGCACAAGACCTTCTCCACCCCGCACGGCGGCGGCGGCCCGGGCAGCGGTCCGGTGGGCGTCACGGCGGAATTGATCCCGTACCTGCCCTATCCCGTCGTGATGATGGGCGGTGCGGGCACGGCCTCGCCCGATTACGACCGCCCGCTTTCCATAGGCAAGGTCAGGAGCTTTTACGGCAACTTCGCCGTGATGGCGCGCGCTTATGCCTACATCTTGAGCCTTGGCGCGCGAGGCCTGCGCGAGGCGAGCGAATGCGCCGTGCTTAACGCGAATTACATAATGAACGCTCTGCGGGATGTGTACGACGTGCCGAACGACAGGATATGCATGCACGAGTGCGTGCTCGCGCCCACGAAGCAGATGCTTGACAACGGCGTGCACACGACGGACATTGCCAAAACGCTCATCGACTACGGCTACCATCCGCCGACGATCTACTTCCCGCTCATCGTGCACGAGGCCATCATGATCGAGCCTACCGAGAGCGAAAGTCGCGAAACGCTCGACGGCTTCATCCAAGCCATGCGCGAGATCGCGCGCGTCGCCCTCGAGGAGCCCGAGCGCCTGCACGCCTCCCCCGTGACCACGCCCGTGGGCCGCCCCGACGAGGTGCAGGCCGCGAGGAAGCCGGTGGTAAGGTTTTGCGAGTAATTGAAAATTGACAATTTATATCAGGAAGAAACGCTCTTCGCTTGAACATCGGAGGGCGTTTTTTATTCGTTGTGGGGGCGGGTATCATCCGCCGTTCATCCGTCACCTAGCCGCATCCCGTTATTCTTTGTTAAAGAAGGTATCGTTTCATATTGAAATAATTGTCGATTGCTCGCGTCAATTGTCAATTATTTTATCCCGCGCAACCTCGCGTGCACGTCGGACGTTCTAGATGTAAAATACTTGTAAATACGGCCGGGTCGATTTGCCGGGATGTTGCAGGTGTGATATGATAATTGCGCTGTATTGCGCAATTGTTGAATTTGTTGCGTTGGAGGATTACAAAAGCATGAAAAGAATACTTGCGGCCCTGCTGGTGCTTTGCATGGCGTTCGCTTTGGCCGCGTGCGACGGGAATGCCGAGAACACCGCCCCCGTCGACGTCGGCTCGACCCCCGCGCCCGTGCCGACCGCCACCGCGCAGCCTACGGGGCTGGGGCTTACGAGAGAATATGCACAGTCCATGGGTATGGTTGCCGCGGGATATATCCACTCGCTCGGGCTTCGGACCGACGGCACCGCGCTCAGCGCGGGGCATGACTATTACGGCCAGCGCCGGGTGAACGACTGGACGAATGTCGTCTACATTGCCGCGGGCAAATCCGCATCTGTCGGCGTGAAGGCGGACGGCACAGTCGTTCTCGCCGGCAAGCTGACGGACGAGGCCGCGCTCGCTGCCGCAGCCGCGTGGGCGAACGTGTTCATGGCGGATGCGGGCGGCGATTTCATCGCGGCGCTCCTCAACGACGGCACGGTCGTGGCCGTGGGCGACAACAGCGCGGGCCAGTGCGACGTTTCGGGTTGGAGCGACATTGTCGCCATCGCCTGCGGGGATGCGTTCACCGTGGGTCTGACGGCCGATGGCACCGTCGTCGCGACGTCCGGCGCGCCCGCGGATGTGACTTCATGGAAAGATATTAAAAAGCTCGCCGCGGGTGGAGCATCCGCCGTCGCGGGCATCACGGCTGCGGGCGGCATTGTCGCGACGGTCGACGTCGCGGCGTTTGCCGGGCTTGCCGATCTCGTTGACGTCGGCGCGGACGATTGCGGCGTCGCCGGCGTGCGCGCGGACGGCACGGTCGTGACTGCGCTCTCCGCCGATATCACCTACGATCCCGATTATAACTACGGCGAGGTCGATCTTGCGAGCGTCACCGATGCCGTCGCGGTTTCCGTGGGCGCTAAGCACGTCGTGGTGCTGCGCAGGAACGGATCCGCTGCGGCATACGGCGTGAATGATGACCTCCAGTGCGATGTGGGCAGGTTCAACCTGCGCCCGTACCTCGAGAAGCTTTCCGATACGCTCAACGCCGTACGCGGGCTCACACTCGGCATGACGGTCGCCGATGCAAAGGCGCTCATCGCCGCGAGCGCAGGCGCTGCGGATGTGCAGTTCACAAAGCTCGTATCCGAGGTTGAAACTGCCGTGGCCGATACCGACCTCGTCGCCACGGGCATGAACATCAAATGCGACGGCGCGGATTACGGCACGGTCGTCATACTCGGCGATATGGACGGCAACGGCACCATCGACGCCGCGGATCGGGAAATCATCGCCAGCGTCAGCGTGCACAACACGCGCCCCACGGGATATACGCTGCGCGCCGCCCAGTTGGAAACGAACGCGATGGGGCAGCCCTTCTGCGGCGAGGCGAGCCTCGCGCTCGTGGATGCGTATCTCGCGGGCACCGCGAGCCTCGGCCAGTACTCTAAAATGCGCACAGGCATTTACGATCAGCTCCTTGCGGACGCCATCGCCGCCAACAGGGATACGGTCGGCTATATCACCATCCCAAAAACCAACATCAACTACCCCATTATGTTCGACGCGACGGGCAAGTGGTATTACAACGACCATACGCCCGATAAGGAGAAGACGGATTCCGGCTCCATCTACGCCTATTATTACGGAAGCCCGCGGCTCAAGCACACCGTGTTCACCGGCCACAACTCACGGCCCTCGGGCACCATGTTCCACCAGCTCCATCACATTCAGGAGTTCAATCTGGGCAACGCGACCTGCGCGCAGACCAAGTACTGCGGCAAGGAGCTTACGGGGCTGCCGGACCTTCAGATCTACTCCAACCGCGTTTGGACCGTTACGCTCTTCGGAGAGGAAACGCGCTGGGAGCTGTTTGCCATGTACGAGACCAAGCCGGGCAAGGAAGCATACGAAATCTTCCTCGACAACATCTGGTGGCCCTACGGCGATTCTTCGTATGACAAGACCACGGATGAGGAGATCGGGGCTTGGATCACGAAGCAGATTGAGAGAAGCGAAATCGCCATAGACACCGACGTATCGGCTGCGGATCAGCTCCTGACGGTGTTCACCTGCGGCAACGAGCACAACGATTCCAATGAATACGCGCGGTTGTTCTTCATCTTCAAGCAGGTCGATTGATTTCGACGGATAACGAGATTAGGGGGCGCAGCGGCAGCTGTGCCCCCATATATTGTATGTCATTTGAGTATTAAAAAAACTTTGAAAAAACGATAAATAGAGCTTGCATTCTCCAAATCCTTTTGATAGAATAATCAAGCACGCTTTCGGGGCGTGCACCCGCACCTTGAAAACTATATAGTGCAAGAAAGAATGACAAGGGAAAAGGTAAGACGAAGGTAATTCGAGGATGACCGAGCGGGTTGGAAGACCCGCAAGGGAGTCGAGTTGATTCTGAGAAGAAGAGATTCGAGGCCAGAATAAGTAAATGAGCGCACGGAGTCCGGGAGGACGAAGTGTGATCAGGATTTAAACTCAAGAGTTTGATCCTGGCTCAGGACGAACGCTGGCGGCGTGCCTAACACATGCAAGTCGAACGGAGAAGTT